>NZ_JBYCCV010000025.1:0-50420 GCF_057473825.1 Aliterella sp. E5.1 | reverse complement strand
CAGCAAGAACTTATGCACAGTTAGACCAGGCAATCACGGATGCTCTAGCTGCGGTGACACTCCAAGATATTATTGGCTGGTTTACCCACTGTTGTTGCTATGTTTCACCCAACTGAGAACTGCTGTAATTGATCTTTGGTTTCAACAACTAAAGTTGCCAGATTGTCAAACATTTGTTCGCGGGTTAATTGTGGTTGGCTCCTCGGATTTATAGGCGATGGAAGTGGGGATACTGGGGCTTGTCCTCTGGTTATTTGGCTCAGTTGTGCTTCTATCCGATTTAGCCGCGATTCTATCCTAGAAATATCTGTTTGTAGATTGAACTGTGACGATTGGGAAAATGCGATCGCCCCAGGCGGGAACTTGTCTCCCATCGCACTATTTAATCCATACCAGCTAATTGTTACAAAAATTGTGGCAAGACAAAGTAGTAAAGCTTTTTTGTACATCGCTAGTCTGGTTGTAAAGATGCAAATAATTGTTGCCAATCATTAGATGGATTGGGACTTTCGACGGCTTTTACTTCAAAAGTAACGTTGCTTGCTTGAGGTTGGGATAAAGCAGCGATGCACAGATCGGCGATCACATCACGGCTAACTTTTCCTCTAATATTGTCTCCTTGCTCAAATACTAATTCTTGAACGCCAGTTTCTTCGGTCAACGCGCAAGGTCTAATAATTGTATAAGGAATTTTACTTTCTCTTAAACTATCTTCGCCGCGCAATTTCCAAGTAAGAATACCTCCCAATTGATCGTTCATTCTGACGGCGGGTGGTTCTTCTTCGAGGTTAATACCAGGGCGATTGGGGCGAGTTACACCCGCCGAACTAATTAATACAAATTGTGGCAATGTTTCACCACCATAAGCTTTGATTGATTCTACTTGCAGGGCAAAGTTACCAGGGGTAAAGTTGGGATTTAATTCGCCGTCGTACTCAAATTTACTAAGCATTAACTGCAAAGAGCAAATATTTTGAGTATTGATTGATTCATTAGTATCTAAGGTTTTAGCCCGAAATACTGGAACTAATTGGTTAAAAGGAATGCGTACATCTATCCAACTATTATTTACAGTATCGAAAGAGTAGGAATAAGCTACACCATCCCACTTTGACTCGGTACGCGCTAGAAATTTGTAACGTTGACCGTCGCCTTTGACGCGCAGTTCTATACCTTCATAATTAGATAAATTGAATGGTGGGTCAATATTTTTAGTCCTTACCGAAGCAAATCCACCAGAATTTTGAGTAGATACATTGCCTGTAAATACTGCCAAGTTATCAACAAATTTAATTTCACTTTCGCTTACCCCGCCCATTACCACATCATCCACTGCGCCCCAAATAGCTTTTAAGTCTGGCGATGGATTAGCAAAGTCAAAGATAAGTTTTTCTGTGGGTTTATTTAGGTATTTCGCCGCCGCTTGGACGAGGTTTTTTACGCCTAAATACTCCACATTTTCTGGGGTATCGCCGACAACTTCTGGCTGATAGAATTTAATACCTTGATTGTATTTCGCCCGATCTGGCGTATCTCCTTCTACAGGCTGCACTTTGACTGACGTACAACAAATTACTGCTTGTACACTTGCCATCAATTGCGGTGTTAAGGTTTCGGGTTTAGTAATGTCACCTTCGATTAATTCTACATTTTGGGGAAGTATAGATTTCGCGCGATCGCAATTTCTGACTAAACAGCGCACTCTATAACCGCGATCAACTAATTTTTGCACTACGCGCTTACCAACGCCACCCGTCGCCCCAGCTACTAATACAGTTTCCACGCTTTTACCAATAGATGTATCTTTATTATCGTTACCTAAAAGCAACCGTTGCAGGCAGCCAATAAACGGGATAATTTCAAAGTCAGCCAAAGTTTTAACAAATCTACCTACATCCCACGAGCGATTTTGTTTATTCATACTGTGTCAGATTGAGTAATTAACGCCTCAACTTCAATTTCTACTAACATCTCAGGAGAAATCAAGCGATTTACTTCTACCATTGTGGTAGCTGGTCGAATTTCGCTAAAAAATTCGCCGTGGGCTTTACCAACTTTTTCCCATTCATCAATGTTTGTGACGTAAATGCGCGTGCGCACAACGTCAGTTAAGCTTGCACCTGCGGAAATTAATACAGATTCAATATTTCGTAGAATTTGGACAGTTTGCTGATAAGAATCGCCCACACCAACAATTGCTCCACTGTTGTCCGTTGCAGTTGTCCCAGAAACATAAATAAAGTTGCCAAGCCGAACTGCCCGCGAATAGCCTACAATTGGCTCCCAATGGCTTCCCGTTGAAATATTCTGTCTGTCCACTATAAAACTACTACCTCAAAACCCCGACTCTCACCTTCTAGTTTAAGATCGAGCGATGGAACAGGAAGATATAAAAACTATTACCCCCGCAAACCTCTTGATGGTCGATATGGATGGAACAGTACGAGAACCTCGTTCTGACAACAAGTTTATTCAACGTCCGGGAGATCAAAAACTTATTCAAGGCGCGGAAGGTGCGATCGCCTATTTTGCAAGTTTTGGCTGGAAAATAATCGGCGTAACCAATCAAGCGGGTGTAGCGGCGGGTAAAAAATCTCTAACTAGCTGCGTCAAAGAACAGCAGCAAACAATGCTTTTGCTCCCAGAAATTGAGGAAGTTTATTTCTGTCCAGATTTTGCCGGGAAAAAATGCTTTTGCGTTACGCCAACAGAAGTAAAAGATTATAGCAAACACGAGCTATCGGGGACATTTCGCAAACCCAACCCAGGAATGCTATTGCTAGTGATGGAAATACACAATGCGGGCAAAATAGTGTTTGTAGGCGATCGCCCTGAAGATAAACAAGCCGCAAATTCTGCTTCAATCAAGTTTCAACAAGCCGAAAACTGGCGTAGAACCTATGGCGATTTCTGAAATTGCCATGATTGCCCTCGCCAATATGTTCACTGCAAATACCTTTACAACTATGCTGCAATTTCAACCCCCCGGCTTCGTGCAACAGGCGATAGATACGTCTTTGGGTGCAATGGTATACTACAGCCCTGTAACTACTTCAAAACAGTTACCCCCATTAATATTTCTGCATAGTTTTGGCGGTGGCGCTTCTGCTTATGAATGGTCTAAAGTTTACCCAGCGTTTGCCAATGACTACCGCGTTATTGCTCCAGACTTGATCGGTTGGGGAGAATCTGCTCATCCAGTGCGCGATTACGGAATTTCTGACTATCTAACAACTATTGCTGAATTTATTTCCCAAGTTTGTACACCTCCGGCGATCGTTGTAGCTTCGTCTCTAACGGCGGCTTTAACTATTCGTTTAGCTGTTGAACAACCCGATTTATTTAAAGCTTTACTTTTAGTTTCTCCATCGGGGTTTGATGATTTTGGGCAAGGTGCGGGGCGCAGGATACCATTGCAAGTTATCAATACACCGCTAATAGATCGCCTAATCTACACTTTGGGCGCTGAAAATGAAATTGCCGTGCGGAGTTTTCTAGAACGATTTTTGTTTGCTAATCCTAGGCGCATTTCGCCAGAAATAGTCCAAGCTTATTTAGCTTCAGCCCAACAGCCCAATGCTATTTATGCGGCTCTGGCTTTTTTACGGGGCGATCTTTACTTTGACTTATCTTTGTATATTCAACGCTTAACTACACCTACATTTATGCTGTGGGGAGAGTCTGCACAATTTACTGATATCAAATTAGGGCGGCGTTTGGCACAACTAAATCCCTCAGCAATTGAGATTCAAGGCATTTCAAGGGCTGGTGTATTGCCTCATCTAGAAATGCCAGAAATAGTAATTGGCTTATGTCAATATTACTTAAATAATATTACTTAAGTAGTATGGTGTTTATAGCAATTAAGGCAACTTATTATGATAAATTTCGTCTTGCTGGCTAGGAGATATTCTATGCTTAAATTTGCTCCTGGCAAGTCATATTTGCGATTTTAAAATATTAAATAAATGCGCCCTTAGAAATAGAAAAGATAGGAACAATTTACATTCCATTAAATCTAAGTTATTAAGAGAGTAATGAATAAAGTTTTTACAAGGAATCCTTTCTAATGGCTATTTCTATCAATCGTTTGCAATCAAGAACCGCCGGATTAATGGCGATCGCACTTAGCGCAGGCAGCATTGCACCTGTTGTTATCTCTGCGCCTTCCTTTGCTCAAAATACAACTTTTAGCGATGTATCTAGCAATTATTGGGCAAATTCTTTTATTGCCGAACTTGCCAGACGCGATATTATTGCCGGGTTTCCTGACAATACTTTTCGCCCCGATCAGCCCGTAACCCGCGCTCAGTTTGCGGCAATTGTGCGTAAAGCTTTTGAAAAAAGCCCCGAACGTAATGCCATCAATTTTACTGATGTTCCCTCAAACTATTGGGCATCTAATGCTATTGAAGAAGCCTATAGAACAGGTTTTCTTTCTGGCTATCCGGGCAATCGCTTTCAACCAGAGCAAAATATTCCCCGCGAACAAGTTTTGGTATCTTTAGCTAGTGGTTTAGATTACACCAGCAACGATTCAAATAATCTCAGCCAATACTATAGCGACGATAGCAGTATCTCTAGCTATGCTCGTAGCCCCATTGCCGCAGCAACGCAAAGAGCGATCGTTGTTAACTACCCCAATGTCAAATTTCTCAACCCCACTCGCACCGCAACCCGCGCCGATGTGGCAGCTTTTATCTACCAAGCTTTGGTAGATTCTGGGCAAGTATCGGCAATTAATTCAGCTTACGTTGTCGGACAAGCTCAACCAACTACGCCTACCACACCCCAAGCGATTACAATTCCATCAGGAACTACTATTCCTGTCAGATACGACCAAGCAGAGCGGATTTTGGTAACAAAAGAAGAAACTGCGCCTTTGACTCTAACTGTGGCACAAAATGTTGTCACCAGTAATGGCACAATTTTAATACCCGCAGGTAGCACCGTCGTTGGCGAGTTGCGCCCAGCCCAAGGTGGTTCTCAATTCTATGCTCAAGAATTGGTACTATCTGGCGGTCGGAGATACGATATCAATGCGACATCCGAAGTAATTACCAAAACCGAGCGCATCCGCAAAGGTGTTAATGCTGGTAATGTAGTCAAAAATGCTGCTTTGGGTGCTGCCGCCGCCGCCGCGATTTCGGCAGTAACAGGCGATCGCGCGATCGCAACGGAAGAAGTATTAGGCGGTGCGGGTGTTGGTACTTTAGTTGGCTTGTTCTTAGGTAGAAACAGCGTAGATTTAGTCGCCATCGACCCCGATACCGATTTGCAATTAACTCTAACTTCTAACTTGGCGCTAAACCGCTAATTGTTGATGGCAACCAAACTATAAACTTGGTTCCTAGACCATTTTGTGCAGGGCTGACTACTTCAACGTCGCCCTGCATTTGTTCAATTAATTCTTTGGCGATCGCAAGCCCTAATCCTGTACCCGGAATTGTCGAATTTTCCTGTACTCCCCGATAATGCCGCTCGAAGACTTTTCCTAAATCAGCTTGAGGAATTCCTAAACCTGTATCGCTAATTTCTATTCCTTGCAAACCGTCGCGGGTAATGCCAGATTGAATATTAATTTGCCCTCCGGCGGGGGTATATTTCAAAGCATTATCAATCAAATTGCTCAATACTTCCCGTAATGCTCCCGCGTCAGCTTTTACAGCAGGTGAATTTGTCGGGATGTCTGCATACAAATCTAAATTTCGCTCTTGAGCGAGGACTTTTGCCGATTCTACAAGTGGCGCTAATATATCGACAACAAACACTTGGTTGCTGCTTCCGGCGGGCAATAAGGGCAGAGGTTTTATCTTCGTTGAAGCTGGCGGTAACGCTTTTTGTGGCAATAGATCGTCCACTGTCAAATCTATTGCCCGATCGAATTGTTTGAGCAATTCTTGCAGGCGATCGCTTTCTCTCACAATATTATCGGCTACGGCTCGGTTTGCGTCGTCTGGTGCAAAGCGCTTGAGCAATAGCTTACCAAAGGTTCGTAATGCCGTTAAAGGATTGCGGAATTGATGCAATAAGTTATCTAGTAAGTCTCTTTGCTGCTGCTGTAGGTGTTGCTGTTTGTTTAGTTGCTGCTCAAACCATTCTTTGCGGCGATCCATTGCCCGCGCGATCGCTAAAGTTTGAGCAATTGTTTCAATTTCTTTACGCTCAGTTTCATTCCAAGCTCGATCTTCTCTCCCACTCACTAGCAATCCGATCAATATTCCTTCATAAACTAAAGGCAATACGATTTGTCTAGTTGGCATCAATGACTGAATCTGAGTGTTGTCTTGCCAAAATTCTCTTGCTGGCATTGGTACTGGGGCAGGAGCAGCAAGTGGGAGCAACTTTGGCAAAGCATTTTCGCCCGTTTCTTGAAGCAGCAAACCTCCGACGGCTGGCTTTGCTTTTTGCCAAGCGGCTAAATCGGGGAAAGCAAATACAGGAATCAACTTAGCTTGGCTACTTTCTTTTTCTACCAATTCTTCTGTCAAATACACAATGCTCCATACCGCTCCCAATTTCTGGGTGAGGGTGGCAACTTGAACTTGGCATAGAGCAACAAAATCAGAACTGGTCAGCATTATTCAACTACTAAAACTTATCAATTTTGCCCGCACCTGGGGACTTTTGCCTCATATTAACAAGGGAATTAGGCTATTGACTTTCACCCATCAATAGATTTTTGGACGTGGTGAAGATCTTTCAGCAGGTTTTTTCCATCTAGCTTGCTACTAAGATTTTAAACAATTGTTAACTTTATTAACCAACTTCTTAACCTTATCGCAGTTTTTTAACCATATCTTGATAACTTTGTATCAAATGCTTAACATAACTTGATTTCTAATATTCATAAAGATATACTGACGACGTAAATTGTAACTATAACTACAATATTCGAGCATTTAAAAGAGGAGGACAAAGAGTTGGCAAGGAGACGGAAGCGGAAAAGTCGTCGTCGTCAAGAGGGTCGCCGAATCCTAGAACACGTACCTCAATTTAGCATCGAAAGTGGAGAAGATAAACCTGTAACCGCCGCCAGAAAGTATATTCAAGCGGAGGGCATTCTACCACCAGCGCTGCTACTTGTGAAACGCAACGAACACACTACAGACCGTTATTTTTGGGCTGAAAAAGGGTTATTTGGGGCGCAATACGTCGAAGAAAATCATTTTTTGTTTCCTAGTTTGCGGTTTTTAGAAAATCCCACAGAAAAGGAATTAGTCACTATACGTAAGTAAGTGTGCCAAGTAGATTTAAGTGGTATGGAGAGTTTATAAGTCCTTAAAAATATTACTTTTGAGGTTTATCAACAGAAATACCAGGGTGTGAATTGTTAATCTCAGTCAAAGAACCCTACTCAAGCAAATAAGTTTGGGTAGGGTAATTTTTTGGCAATCAGGATTATTCGCGATCGCTTGCCACAAGCGAAGGAATCGACCGCCTAAGTTCAAGAATTTCATCGCGATGAGCTTTGACCCAAACTGCCACATCATTACCGCTTGTAGGTTCCAATTTCAAAGATACGTTTTCAGTGCGACCAGCTTTTTTCCAGTAAAAAATCCCCGCCGCCGGAGATATAAGCAACAACAATAAAAAAACTTTGCCTAAGTCGGGAAACAATATTGATAGCGCCAAAATTAAACTAAAAATACCCGCACTTGCCAGCAACGTTAGAAGAATTGCCAGAAAAACACTAGGTCTGACTAGCCCAGTAAAAGTAACAGAGTTATTTTCCTTATCTATACTGGCAACGCGATAGGCTCTTTGGTCAAAATACTGTTGTAGTTGAGCCATTACCGTTGCTTCTGGTTGCTGAGATATTAATTCTATTTGTTCGGTGCGATCTTTAGCGGAGGCTCGAATAAAGAAAAACAAGCCCGTTGCCAACACCAAAGTCAACACAAAAATCGAGGGGATAGTAGCAGTATTCACAAGGGAAAGATTAAAACTTATGCCAACTTCTTTATTATTGGCTACCTAGGGGAAGTATTGATATATTCTCGCCAAAGACGAGCCAAATCTTGAGATTGCCTTTCCCACTGAGAACTGATTTGATACATTCTCCTCGGACGACCGCGCCCTTGCACTTTTTTCCAGTAACCAGTGATAGCTTTTTCGTCTTCCAAAAATTTGATCGCACTGTACAAAACTGTATCGGAAAGCCGATAGCTTGGATGTTCAGCTTCTAATAAAGCAATAAGCTCTGTACCGTAAGATTCTTTTTCAACCAAAACTGAGAGAACATAACACACTGCTAGTTCTTGCCCTAAATAAGTTGGAGGGCGATGGCGAAAAAACTCATAGATATGCTCAAGGTTCATTTGTCGCTCTCCTAGTAAAGTTTTCATAGACATAGGATGTAGATTAGCGTTTGCGGTAGCTTGAGACAGGATGACGGAGGTAGTGGAAAAAAATTAGTAAACTTTATTTTTCTCGGCTTGTCAATTAACCTCTTAACTACTTGTATATTTGTGAATTTTTATAGAGATTGTGGACAAAAAAGCTAAAGAGAAAATCAAGTCAACCAAATGGTTAGGGCTAGAACTTACTAACGTAGCTGCCATAATTTTGAGGACAAATGACTCGACTTGGGAAACTTTTGGAATAATTTAGTCATGGACAGTCAAAAAATAGATTTGACGCAATTTTAAACGGTTTATTGGGGTTTGTCTGCCAAAATCGCTAAATTGCTGCTCTAAGGTATGATGCGATCGCATTTAAGACTTACTAAATCAAAAATTGTGGTGAAATCCTGCTCAAATATATTTAAAGGCTATAGATTCTAAGCACCCATAGGGGAAATATTATTGTGGAAAAGTCAGAATTAAAATCTCCTCCCGCTACCCTCCAGCAAATAGCTGTGGCATTTCGTCTAGCTGGCTGGGCTAGTTTCTGGGTTCAGTTAGTATTAGGGGTAGTTTCTACCTTGGTGTTGATCTTTGCAAGTCTTGGGCGCGATATTGGTCCTCAAGGGCAAACTAGCGCCGGAACTGGAATTGGCATAGTTTTTGCTGTTAGTGGCATTATTACTTTGGGTATCGGGGGTTATATAGCTTTTCGCTATACCCGAATTGGTAGGCGCTTGCAATCAACTAACCCTAATAATCGCCCGCGTAAAACCGATACAGTTCAAATTTTGAGATTAGGGTTAATTGTCAACTTGGTGGGAACTTTATTAACTATTTTAGGGGCGCAGGCGATCGCGGGAATACTCTTACTGCGTTCTTTATCTTTACCCCAAGGTTTTGGCGCGGCGATTTACAATCCCCAACAAATTATTCGCCCTGTAGATATTTTTGTAGTCCAAGCAAATACTAATACCGTTGCTGCTCATTTTGCTGGACTTGTAGCTACGTTATTTTTACTTAATCGCGTTACCAAACAGTAAACGAGGCGCTATTGTATGCTGAACTATGGGCAGAAAAATTAGGTAATAATCCGTGCTGGATATTAAACAAATTAGAGAACATCCTCAAAGGGTACAAGAGTTAATAAGTCGTCGGGGCGAGTACGATTTAGAGCCGATATTGCAGTTAGATAAGCAGATGCGCGAACTAGAAGCCAAAAAGTCGCATCTCCAAGCCCGGAGTAATGAAATTGGTAAATTAGTCGGGCAAAAAATGAAGGCTAATCCTCAAGATGAGGAAATTGCGGCTTTGCGAAGCGAAGGGAACGAAGTTAAAGCGCAAGTGGGCGAACTAGAACCCCAAGAAAGAGAATTGGTTGAGGAGTTAAGAACCTTACTTTTGGCTTTACCAAACTTGCCCAGTGAGACGACACCAATAGGAAGAAGCGAAGATGAAAATATCGAAGTCCGCCGACGGGGAGAAGAATTTATCCCGCAAAATCCTGCTATTTTGCCCCATTGGGAAATTGGCGAACAGCTAGGAATTTTTAATTTTGAGCGCTCGGCAAAGATTGCCCAAAGTCGGTTTGTGACGCTTATAGGTGCAGGGGCAGCTTTAGAAAGGGCATTAATTCAATTTATGCTCGATTGCCAAATAGCTGCTGGCTATCAAGAAATCATGCCACCAATTTTGGTTAATACTGCATCTTTGACAGCTACAGGACAGTTGCCCAAGTTTGCCGAAGAAAGCTTTAAATGTGCAGAAGATGACTTGTGGCTAATTCCCACAGCAGAAGTACCGCTAACTAATCTGTATCGAGATGAGATCTTAGCCGCAGACAGCTTGCCAATTTATCACTGCGCTTATACTCCCTGTTTTCGTCGGGAAGCTGGTAGTTATGGACGCGATACGCGGGGTTTGATTCGACTGCACCAATTTAGCAAAGTTGAATTAGTGAAAATTGTCTCTCCCAGTACCTCGGAAGCGGAACATCAAAAATTAGTGCAAGATGCGGAAGCAATTTTGCAAGCATTGCAGTTGCCTTACCGCGTATTAGAACTATGCACTGGAGATATAGGTCCTGCGGCGGCGAAGTGCTATGACTTAGAGGTGTGGTTGCCTTCTGCGGGCAAGTATCGGGAAATCTCTAGCTGTTCCAATTGCACTGATTATCAAGCAAGAAGAGGGCAAATCCGCTTTAAGGAAGTTGGGAAAAAAGGCACGCAGTTCGTACATACCCTCAATGGTTCGGGACTAGCTGTAGGGCGGACAATGGCAGCAATTTTAGAAAATTATCAACAGCCTGATGGGACAGTGAAGATACCGGAAGTATTGCAACCTTATTTGAAACGCGAAGTCTTATAACGAGCAGACTAAGGATATTGCTAAGAGGGTAATCCTGAGACAATAATCGGCAGTAATTTACCTTCATTCCTTCAATAGGGGTAGTTTTGATAAGTGATTCTCATGCTTTTTACTTTTGATAACATCATCAGTACCTCTAGTTCTGAAGATAGCTTTTTACAAATCTTTCAAGATGCTTTTTTCAAGCAAAAACAGCCATTTTTGGAAGCTCATCGCACAATTTTAAAAGCCTGCTACAGAAATCCAGGGCTTTCTCCAATTGTGAAAGGCAGCACACCAGAAGTTTTAGCCCAGTCTTGGTTAAAAAAGTATCAAGATAGCTACGAGAACAGAATTTCAAAACGAATTTCCCTACCGCCAGGAACAATTGCCGATCCAATCGTCAAGACAATTATCAATGCCAGATTTACAAAACTAACCGCAAATAGTCTTGAACAGATTGAGTACGCTCACAGACTGTCAATGTCTGCAGAAAATATTCAGGGATTACTGCTTGAAGAATTTCTCGCTGAACAATTAGCTGACTATGGTTGGTATTGTTGCTGGGGCGAGTCCGTTCGTCACGTTGATTTCTGTAATGTTGATGGTTCTCTCTTGCAAGTAAAGAACCGCAGCAATTCAGAAAATAGCTCCTCTTCTAGAGTGAGAATTAATCAACCTATTGAAAAATGGTACAGAGTTGATGCTAAAACAGGCTCTTACCGATGGGCATACTTTAACCAGAAATATAATACCGCCCGTTTCTCCGAAGATAACTTTGTCATGTTTGTGCAAAAAGTATTAATAGCAAATCCAGAGGCTTTAGCGGTGGAGGTAAACAATCCTTGGCAATTTTTAGACTAAACCATCAGACTAGAGGCAAAGAAAGCTGTACCCCCCAGGGTTCTTCAAGATCGCCTAAAGTTTCAGCAGCCCAACTCTTATCGTCAGTTTTGTGATAGCGCGAATAGGGAAAATCTGGATAAGCGATCGCGCGATCGCCGTTTAAGTGCGTTAATAGCATCCGTGCGATCGCCCTTCCTAGAGAACAGGGTACTGCATTTCCAACTTGCCGATATTGATCTAGTAAACTTCCCTCAATTATCCAGTCATCTGAAATCTCTTGAATTCGCTTATACTCTTCAATACTCAGGGGTCTATCCTCCTCTGGGTGTGCCAGATCGGTGGCAGGCATAGCTGGATGGCTAACCAATGTTGGGGAAGGCTTATCCCAGGCTAACCTTCGATAAAACCCTGTCTTTCCACCTCCTGCAAGAAAAGAAGCCCCAAGCGCTTCTTGGTGTAACTCTACGGGTAAATCCCGCCAATGTTGTCCAGGTTTTAGAAGCCGATAGTATTTGAGTCGTTTTTCAGGAAACTTGACAAAATGATGAACGTTATTAGGAAGCCCTTCTAGAGCCTCTCTCAATGTTCGCCATTGCGGAAGCCCATATAAACCTTTCTCCGAGTGAGTTGGTGTGAGATAAGGAAGTTTTTCTCCATCACGACTACAAGCAATGACGACTCTTTCTCGTTGTTGTGGCGACCCAAAATTGGCGGCACTGTACAAGTTGAAGGAAACACTATATCCTGCTTCTCTGAGTTTACGAGTGATGAAAAGCAATGCACCGCCCTTTTGTTCATCCTGAGATAAGGGCGGGAAATTCTTCCCTCTCATCTCAAGAGGCCTATGCTTTAATGAAGCCGATAGTAATCCCCGAACGTTTTCGATCGCGGCAAATCTAGGTTTGAGTTCGGCGATCAAATCAATGAATGTCAAAAAAACATTCCCCCGATCGTCATTAAACCCTTGTCGCTTGCCTGCACTACTAAAAGCTTGACATGGTGGACCTCCAAAAATTAGATCGATATCTTCAGTCGGACTCAAACCAGCTTTTTCCCGAATTGTTGCGGCGGAGTAATTTCTGATATCTCCGATTAGCGCAATATCTGGTCGATTTATTTCTATCGTTTTTCGGGCTGCTGGATCGACTTCACAGGCAAGCATCACCTTAATTCCTTCCTCTTCTAATCCCAAATCTAAACCCATGCAGCCCGAAAAAAAACTTAGGGCTTTTAGAGTCGGTTGACTGCAAGACCTTCTTGCGCGGTCGGGAACGAGTACGCTTGTATCCTTTGCCTTGCAGCGATACTCATAGGCAGATTCCGTAGCAACAAGCCATCGACTGCTAATCTTCTCTCCACCAATTTCACCGTATCGGAGCAGTTTGCGAACGTACTGCTCCGAACAACTCAGCATTTCAGAAGCTTCTTTCACAGAGAGGTATCGATCGAGCATGGTTTCGTTAGCGAAACTAAAATCAAGTACCTAATTTTAGTTTAAGTATGATGTCTTTGCAAGCTTTTTTGAAGGAGGCAATGGACTCATGTCATAGGTTTTTAATTGCGGGTTCTGTGACCTTATATAGCCATCACTCTACCAATCTAGGCGATCGCCTAATTCAGGAAAACCTATATTCCAGGCTTTACCCCGTCCAACGCGACATCAGCGTAGAATTAAAGAAATGTTGCGTTTAGTTAAAATTTTCTATGTCAGTATTGGCAGCGATCGCCGTTTTAGCGGTTCTCATCGTAGTACACGAACTAGGACACTTTGTAGCCGCCCGTTCTCAGGGTATTCACGTTAACCGTTTTTCTTTAGGTTTTGGTCCGGTTTTATTTAAGTATCAGGGATCAGAAACAGAGTACGCTGTTCGAGCTTTTCCCCTCGGTGGCTTCGTTGGTTTTCCCGATGACGACCCCGATAGCAAAATTCCCCCCAACGACCCCGATTTGCTCCGCAATCGCCCGGTAATCGATCGCGCGATCGTGATTAGCGCTGGAGTCATTGCTAACTTAATTTTTGCTTACTTGCTACTGGTAACTCATATTGGTTTTGTAGGTATCCCTCAAGCCAGCTTACCTGGGGTATTAGTACCAGAATTAGCCGCCAATGTTAGCCGAGTAGCAACAGATGCCGGAATTAAACCCGGCGATGTAATTTTGGCAGTAAACGATCGCACTTTTAGCAACTCCTTACAAGAAATGGAGGCTTTGAGCCAAATTATCAAAACCAGTGCGGGTAAACCACTCCAGCTAAAAATTGAGCGCAAAAACGAACAATTAACAGTAAATATTACCCCAGAAGCCAAAGCAGGCGATCGCGGTAGTATTGGTATCGCTCTTGCCCCTAATGGCAGTGTAGAGCGTACAAAAGTTAGTGTATTGGATGCTTTTAGCGCTGCGGCGGCAGAATTTCAACGAATTCTCGTGCTAACCATTAAGGGTTTTGGGCAACTAATTGGCAACTTTGGCGAAACTGCTGGTCAAATTTCTGGTCCTGTTGCGATCGTTGATTTTGGTGCAAAAATTGCCCGTTCTGATGCTGCAAACTTGCTGCAATTTGCGGCTTTAATTAGCATCAACCTTGCCGTAATTAACACTTTGCCCTTACCTGCCTTAGATGGCGGTCAATTGGCATTTTTGTTATTTGAAGCAGTGCGCGGCAAACCTCTACCCACACGCATTCAAGATGGTGTCATGCAGACCGGACTGATGTTATTGTTAGGGTTGGGAATTTTCTTAATCGTGCGCGACACGGCAAACTTGGAGTGGGTGCAAAAACTATTTCAGTGAGTATCACTCGCAAATGGGCAGCTAAAAAGCAACGGGCATTAGAGATTTTGGTGCGTCTGAAAAGACTTTATCCAGACGCACCTTGTACGCTCAACTACGAAACGCCCATACAACTTCTGGTGGCAACTATTTTATCGGCGCAATGCACCGACGAGCGAGTTAATTTAGTTACGCCAGAGTTGTTCCGCCGCTTTCCGGACGCGGCGGCTTTGGCAAAGGCTGATATTGAAGAATTAGAAGGTTTAATTCGTTCTACGGGCTTTTTTCGCAATAAAGCTAAAAATATTCAAGCGGCTTGCGCTTTGCTAGTTCAAGAATTTAACGGACAAGTACCTGCAAGCATGGAGCAATTATTAAAACTCCCAGGAGTAGCCCGAAAAACAGCAAACGTAGTGCTGGCTCATGCTTACAACATCAATGCTGGGGTAACAGTAGATACTCATGTCAAGCGTTTAAGCGATCGCCTAGGCTTAACGGAATATACCGATCCAATTCGTATCGAGCGCGACTTGATGCGCTTGTTGCCTCAGCCAGACTGGGAAAATTGGTCAATTAGATTGGTATATCACGGCAGAGCAGTTTGTAAGGCTAGAAGTCCGCAATGCGATGTTTGCATTCTTGCAGATTTGTGTCCGTCGGCAGTTTTGCCTGTAGATAATTGATGGATTTTTCTATAGAAGTCTTACTGCTCGCTATCAAACGACGGTAAACTTAGTACGTTACATCGCACGGCTTCCGCGCGGTCAGGCTAACAAAGTTTCCAATTTGGCTAATACTTCCTCAACTAATTCGGTAGGAGCTTTTTCAATAAACTTAACTTGGCGTGCTTTCCAATCGAAGCTCTTAATATGGTCGCTCAAAATAACTCCAACCGTTTGCATCCCATCGAATAGTTGAACTTCAAACTTGAAACCTTTTGATTTAGTGGTTATTGGACACATCAACGCCAGTGATGTCCTCCTGTTGTACTGGCTGGGCGATAAAATAATAGCGGGTCTTTCAAATCCCTGTTCGTGTCCTTGATGAGGACTAAAGTTTATTTTTACAATATCGCCTCGTTCTGGTATGTAGATATTTGGATTACCAGACTTCATTTCCGATTGCGCCTCCCATATCAGTTTCGCTATGTACGTTATCTGGTGTCATCCCTTCAAGAAGTTCGTCAAGAGTATATTTATTTTTTCTTGGTCGAATCACAATATTACCCTCCACAACGGCGAATGTTATAGCAGTCCCTTCTTTTAAATTCGCTTGTTTGGCTATAGGCGCAGGTATGCGAATACCTAAACTGTGTCCCCATTTAGCAACTTGAGAAGCCATAACTGATAGTCTAGTTAATTCATTACTGTATATACAATGAATATATACTACTCTCAAAAGTCCAATAAATTTCCTGATGTAGAGCCAGAGCCGATGCTTCACAAGACATATTTGAGCTATTAATGAGCTTGAGGTGTCGCTGTGCTATCAGTGCTGACTGATTCTACAAAGCCACAGTTTGCCCAGTTTGAGCGGAACGCCTAGCTGCATCAGCAACTTTGAGCGCGTACAGGCTTGCGGCAGAACTAACATACAATTGCGTACCATTGATTAAATGGTTTAATACCATATCTGTATCTTTGGCAAATAAACCCCGGCGCGTACCTACTTCAATAGGTGTTATTCCTTCGGCGTTAATTAATTTTCCGTCTTCTTTGTCAAAACTCAAACCACCTTTTTCGCCATCAACAGTAAATTTGCGTTCTTCCAGCCAGATAGTTTCCCCTTTCCCATAAACAACCTCAGCTATAAGCCCGCTAGTAAATTGCAACTGCGTCGTACACAAACAAGCTTTGTAAAACTCGCCATCCATCCCCCAATAGCGGTTTTGACAGTTAATAGTTGCAACACTACCAAATAAATCAGTCAGACGATGCAGCCGCGATAATGCACCACCCAAAGGAAAGCCAAATAAGGCTTTGTTGTAAGTCCAACGTTGAGGTGCAGGAGATTGGTGATTTAAGGTGCTATAGCGGGCGTAGAATGGATTGCCAATTGCTGGTAAATTTTCTTTTAAGGCTTGGTGCAAGCCGCCGAGTAATTCAATATGTTCTACGTGCAGTAGTTTATTTTGCCGAGAAGCGAGGTTAATTAATTCTTCAGCTTCGTATACGTCCAAAGATAAGGGATACTCAACTACAACGTGCTTTCCGTGCTGCAAGGCTTGGCGACAAATTGCACCGTGTTCGCTATTGATAGTTGCAACAATTACTAAATCTATATCTAAGCTTACTAACTCCTCTACAGATGCGATCGCATCCGCATCATATTTTTGAGCAAATTCGGCAGTTTTCTCGGTTGCATGACCAACTACTGCTACTAATTTAGCTCTCCCGTCTTGCTGCAATATCTCGGCTCTAAGCTTTGCTGCATAACCCGTACCAACTAAACCTACTCTAATTGGGGTATTTATTTCTAAAGAATTAACCATAACTTTCCCTTGCTTAATAATTTGATTTTTTGCGTTTAATTCGTCTAATTTGCTCGGATTCTTCTAATATTTCTTCCATCCCGCCTTCGGCAATATTTTGAACATAGTTAATTTTGATTTCTTCTAATAAATCTACAAGTAAAGCTTGAATTTCTTTCAAGTTATGTTCTTGCTGCAACTCTCTTTCTAGAGTTTTACTAAAATTATCAGTTAACTGTTTCCACACTTTCGCGCTTTGCGGATCTTCAATCATGTTTACGATCGCACTATAACTAGACTTAGCTATTTCACTAGCTAATTGCTTGGGCAAATTACTTACTCCTGGTACATTTTGAAGCTGTTTATATACTGGAGATTGGTTAAGTATAGTTTGAAGATTATAATATATCAACGCTTCTACATCGGGCTGAATTTTTGGGATAACTTGATGAACGCTTAATTTTACTATGCGAGATGCGATCGCACTAATTTCATTTGTGTTGTTGATATCTATATAACCACTTTTAGAACGCAGCAGCCAACGACTAATATCACCATTTTTAATTGCGTCTTGAAGCTGATCTATTATCCTAATACCCACAACTTCGGTAATTTCTTCGGCAAAATTAGCTACAAAATCGTGGTTAATTTGCGATCGCACAGGTTCGAGATTCAATAGTCGAGATTGATATAGGCGAATCGTTACCGGGATTACTCGCAACCATCGTAAAACAGGTAACAACAGAAAAATATCGTACCATCGCCGCAGCATTGCTTCTAACCAGCTTAATTTATTGCGAAAGCTAAGAAATAAGGTTCGAATTAAAAAATCTATGCTAAATATAATGACAAATGGTAAATCTATTAACCAAAACTTATCTATAAATTTGCCATTCTCTCCTATATCTCGATAGTAGTTAGTTTCAATTAACGGGCGTAATTGCGTATTAAAAAAGCTAATTTCCTGCTCCCAACCTACTTGAGATAAATATAGTTGGCTCCAAAATAATGTAAATGCTTCGTGGGCTGATGCTTCTATAGAGCGATTGTTAAAAGAGGCTACACGCAGGCGCATCAATCTCTTGATTTTAGCTAAACTTCCAGTTTTATCTGCTACATCAAAAGGATTATCTTCAATTATTTCATTACTAAGTAGACGCAACTGTTGCAATGAGCTTTCAACTTCCGGCGACTGCAACCCGATTTGCTCGACTTGAGTTTCTAATTGATCCACTTTCTGAAGATATCTTTGAGTTTCACGGTGAGGTTCTATCCCTTTAACTTGGTCGTAGTATCTAACTATTGTTGGTGCTTCTATAAAGTACCAATCTCGCAAAGGGATATAACTAAGATCGAAAACTACTAAAAGTAAATTTGCAACAGCAATAATTGCTAGTAACTTTTCGAGCCAAAGATTGCGGCGAACAGATTTTTTTTTAGCTTTTAATTGTTGAACAGATAACATAGCTTAGATAAAAAGTTTATGTATATTTTTTGCCCTAGTCACCGCAAAGCACGAGCGGAGTCTTTCCCAAAATAGTATGATCTTTTCTGCCTGCCCTCAGGAATGGCTAAGATAAGGAAATACTGGCTTCTTCCGTATTACTAATGACTTCAACTGTTGTAAAACCACCCCGCTTAAATTCTCCTACCCTGCATCAGCTACCTAACGGTTTGACAATTGTAGCCGAGCAGATGCCAGTAGAAGCCGTTAACCTGAGTTTGTGGGTTAATGTGGGTTCAGCCAATGAACCGAATGATATCAATGGTATGGCTCACTTTCTCGAACACATGGTTTTTAAGGGGACCAAGCGGATTGTTAGCGGAGAATTTGAGCGCCGAATTGAGGAACGAGGCGCAGTTACAAATGCCGCAACTAGCCAAGACTACACCCACTACTACATTACTACTGCCCCGAAAGATTTTGCTAGCCTAGCGCCTCTGCAAATTGATGTAGTGCTTAATTCGCTCATCCCCGACGATGCTTTTGGTAGAGAGAAGTTAGTCGTCTTAGAAGAAATCCGTCGATCGGATGATAATCCTCGTCGGCGCACCTTTGCCCAAGCAATGCAAACCGCCTTTGCCCGTTTACCCTATCGCCGCCCGGTACTTGGAGAATTTGACGTAATTTCCCAACTCCAGCCGCAGCAAATGCGCGATTTTCACACCTCTTGGTATCAGCCAGAGTCTATTACCGCCGTTGCTGTGGGTAATTTGCCTGTAGATGAATTAATCAAAATTGTTGCCGATGGTTTTACCGAAGCTACCAACCCCTCACCCATTGTCAACCGTCAACCCTTAGCGGCTACCCTTACTGAAGAACCTGCTTTTACAGAAATTGTCCGCCACGAGTTGAAGGATGATAGTCTGCAACAAGCGCGGTTAGTGATGGTATGGCGAGTTCCAGGGTTGAGTAATCTGCAAGAAACTTACGCCCTAGATGTATTAGCCGCCGTATTAGGAGCGGGGCGTACATCGAGGCTGGTGCGGGATTTACGAGAAGAAAAGGGACTGGTTTCTAGTATTTCTGTTAGCAATATAACGCAACGCTTGCAAGGCACTTTTTATATATCGGCAACGCTTCCTGTAGAAAACTTGGCGCAAGTAGAAGCATCAATTGCTCAGCACATTCATACTATTCAAAATCAGCCCGTTGCAGAATGGGAGATTGCCCGGATTCGCACTCAAGTTGCCAATCGATTTATTTTTGCTAACGAAACTCCAAGCGATCGCGCGGGTTTATACGGCTACTATCAATCTATGGTCGGAAACCTAGCGCCAGCCTTTGATTACCCAGCGAGGATTCAAGCCCTCGATGCGGGGGTAATGCAAGCCGCCGCCCAAAAATATCTCTCCGCCGATGCTTACGGTGCGGTTATTCTCAAGCCTTAATTTGTTATGTGGACGCAAATAGCCGAACATATCTCCCAGACTCAACCAAAGTTTGCGATCGCAAGTCATCGTTCTGTAAGCGGTGGCTGTATCAATCAAGGCTACGCGGTAAGTGATGGCGACTTCACTTATTTTGTGAAGCTAAACGAGGCTGCTAAAGTTGGAATGTTTGTTGCCGAGGCGCTAGGGTTGGAGCAAATGGCACAAACAAATACTATCCGCGTACCAAAACCGATTTGTTGGGGAGTCGCTGAAAATTCGGCTTATATAGTCTTGGAATGGCTGAACTTAGGTACGGCAACTACTAATTCGTGGCAAGAAATGGGGCGTAATTTAGCTGCAATGCACCGCACGACTAGCTCTAAGGGTTTTGGGTGGGAACAAAATAATACAATTGGTTCTACACCGCAGATTAATAATTGGACAACTGATTGGGTAAGGTTTTACGCTCAACACCGTCTAGGCTATCAATTTCAATTGGCTAACCGGAAGGGGGAGCATTTTCCCCAGCAAGAACAATTATTAGCATTCCTCCCGCAACTGCTATCCCATCAAGTACAACCCTCTTTAGTACATGGAGACTTGTGGGGAGGTAACGCCGCTTGTACAAACCAGGGAGAGCCAGTAATTTTTGACCCTGCAACCTATTATGGCGATCGCGAAGTAGATATAGCAATGACGGAACTATTTGGCGGTTTTCCGGCGGCTTTTTACCGCGCTTATAACGATACTTTTCCTTTAGAGCCAGGCTACGAGCAACGCAAAACCTTGTATAACCTCTACCACATTCTCAATCATTTCAATTTATTTGGTGGCGGCTACGCATCTGGGGCTAATCGCATGATTTCTCAGATTTTAACTAATTCAGCGAAAAAGTAGCCGCCACAAGAGCTAAAGAGCTAATTGCTAAAGCAAAACAACAATAGCCTTAAATTCAACATACATCAGCAAAATCTTGACTTTTGCAGCCATTACCTAACTTTTGACCGTAGCTATAGAGATCGCGCCTGTTGTTAAAATCGCAATAGTTGCTCAATTGCTCTAATGGCTCAAACTCGATTTGCTAAACTTGTTTCTTACCTCCGCCCCCATTGGCAAGCAACTACTGTAGGTATTGTTGCTTTACTTGTTGTTAATGCTATTGGTGTTTATATTCCGCAATTGATTGGTGAAATTGTTGATAGATTTCAATCTGCTTTCACTTTCGACGAAGTTTTACGCTATGTCATCCTAATTATTGTTCTTAGTTCGATCATGTGGGTCATCCGCATGGTTTCCCGCGTTACTTTATTTGGTGTTGGGCGACAGGTAGAATTTGACCTCAAACAAAAGATTTTTCAACACTTGCTAAGACTTGAACCTGCTTATTTTGCCCTCAATACGGCGGGTGACTTGATTAACCGCGCTACTAGCGATGTCGAAAATATCCGGCGATTGGTGGGATTTGCGGTGCTTAGTTTGGCAAATACAGTATTTGCTTACGCCCTTACTCTCCCGGCGATGTTAGCAATTAGCGTGCAGCTAACGCTTGCAACTATAGCTATCTATCCGTTCATGCTAGTTACTGTACAGTTATTTAGCGATCGCCTCCGCAACGAACAAATTCAAGTACAAGAGGAGCTTTCTCTTGTCAGCGAGTTGATTCAAGAAGATATGAGCGGGATTGCGCTGATTAAAATCTACGCCCAAGAAGAAAACGAGCGCCGTGCTTTTAGTCAAAACAATCAAAGGCTGTTAGCCGCCAACTTAAAACTAGCCAAAACCCGCAATACCTTATTTCCGCTTGTGGGGGGGCTTGCGTATATTAGTTTGCTAATTTTATTGTGGTTAGGTTCTAGCCAAATTATTTCTGGACAAATTACTATTGGTGACTTTCTCAAGCTCTTAATCTATGTAGAGCGTTTGGTATTTCCCACTGCACTGTTAGGCTTTACAATTACGGCTTACCAACGAGGTGAAGTTAGTATCGATCGCATTGAGTCTATTTTAACGGTCACGCCCAAAATTCAAAACTCCGACCAAGTTATACATTTACCCAAAGAACAAGTCAAAGGCGAACTCAAAGCAGTTAATCTCAGCTTTACTTATCCTGGCGCTACTACTCCAGCTTTGGACAATGTCAATTTGACGATTTTTCCTGGCGAAACTGTAGCAATTGTTGGTGCTATTGGTTCAGGTAAATCAACTCTTGCTAATGCTTTACCGCGTTTATTAGATATTGAACCTGGGCAATTGTTTTTAGATGGGATAGATATTACGCTTCTTGATTTAGATTCATTACGTCAAGCGATCGCTTATGTTCCTCAAGATAGCTTTTTGTTTAGCACTACGATCAAAAATAACATTCGCTATGGCGATCCGGTAAGCGACCAAGCCGAGGTAGAATATAGCGCCAAAGTTGCCCAAATAGACGGAGAAATTCGCAATTTTCCCCAACAATACAAAACTATTGTGGGCGAACGCGGCATTACTCTTTCTGGCGGTCAAAGGCAACGTACTGCTTTAGCTAGAGCGATGCTCGTTGATGCGCCAGTATTAATTTTGGATGATGCGCTTTCTAGCGTGGATAATCAAACTGCCACTGATATCTTGAATAATCTTTCGCAAGGTACTAAACGCAAAACAGTAGTATTTATTTCTCACCAACTATCCGCCACCGCTACCGCCGATAGAATTTTGGTGATGGATAAAGGGCAAATTGTGCAAGCTGGTACTCACGCCGAATTGGTGCAAAAACCAGGATTGTATCAAACTCTCTGGAATCAGCACCAATTGGAGGAAATATTGCAATAACTTAGTTGGGGCGGATAAGCCCCTAATTGAGTTTGAGGGCAATTATTTAATGCAGCCAGCCCCAATTTAGTTTAGAAATAGACTTATTCGGTGCGTAGTTTGAACTTTTTGTTTGAGGTGCTGGCTCGTCTTCTATCAACATATCTTCTAGCAACTCGGTTACTTCTTCTCCACTAGAAGAATTTCTCAGTTGCTGCGACAAAATGTTTAATTCGCTGTCGATAATTTGTTGGGCTTGTACGTCATTTTTTGTAGTTGCTAATTGTGAATGCAATTCCAATAACCCACTACGTAATAGTTTGGTATCTGAAGACTTGGGCAATTCCTTGACCATTTGGGTAATGGCTACTTGAGTTTCTTGGGCTACAGAAACGCGATTGGATGGTGCGGCATTATCTGCGGGAGTAAACAGCATTAAAGCAGAAAATAGTAAACAAGCTGTACACATATTGTTACTTGTCCTCAAGATTAATTAGCATTACATTTTACTCTTAGTTCCAGATTTCGCACGCAGTGATAGAATGATTGCCTGACGCGATTGGTTCTGGTGGAAGTCACTAGAAGTGAAGGGAAAGTTCGGTGAGATTCCGACGCTGTTCCGCAACTGTGATGAGGCGATACTAAAGCCTTTAAGTCAGAATGCCTACCAATCGCTAATAACTCTACATTATTGTGCGAGGAACACTGGTTGTGAGAGCTACAAATAATCTTACTTACGTTCAAAAACGGGCAATTGATTGGACTTTATCGTTGCCTGTACAGTTGACACTGTATACTTCGCTATGCGCTTTGACGTTGTGGACGGTATATTTTTCAACTTATCCCGCCGTCCATGATTCGATGCACTCTTTGCGCCACCACACTTTGACAATTAGTTGTCATTAAAATTTGTTCAAGATAACAGCTTGTGACGGAACAATTAATTAACTAATATCAAAATGTCAAAATCTCAGCGCTCAGCGCTCATCATAGCTATTACGGGCTTGATGAGCCTATTTCTGTTTGCAATTATTGGCTTATCTCAAAATGCGCGATCGCCTATTCAACTAACGACAAGTCCGCCTGTAGGACAATTTTACCCATTTGAAGCGGAAGCGACAACGCCCCAATCGCCTACATTATTGACGTTAAGCGCGCGAAATCCTGCTGGGGAATTGTTGGCAAATAGTTTATTTAAAATCCAAATATTTACACCGCCCATTACTCCCTTTTTATCTACCGATTTTCCCGTCGTCGAAGGTACGAAGCTACTAGAATTAAATGCGATCGCCCCAGAAGGCAAAGTACAGCTTCAACAAATGCTGCCAATTCGGGGCAAATATAAGTTAGCAGTCAATGTTTCCCCGATTGTTGCCAATCAATTTAGTCCGATTGAGCAAACTTTGACCCTTAAGGTAGCAGAAAATCCGGTTAAGTATCGCAATTACGCTATTTTAATCGCGATTTTACTCGCTGTTGGAATTGGTGGCGGTTGGGTGATGGGCAAACAACCTTTACCCCAAAGAGGAGAAATAGCCCCGGCGCGAGTGCGATTATTGTTGAGTGGAGCGGTGTTAGTTGCGATCGCAAGTTTGCTTGTAGTTAATGTCAGCGCCGAAGTACCCCATTCTCACAGTCATTCCCATCCAGAACCTGTAGAAACCGCCATTGTCAATGATTCCCAGCTACAAGTACAAATAAGCGGCGACAAGCACGCCACCGTGGGGAAATTGGCTAATTTACAAGTTAGCGTGATCGATCCAAAAACCAATCAGCCTTTAACGGATGTAGTTTTCAACTTAAAAACTACTCAACTAGAAAATAACTGGGTAGCTTTTGCTTATCAAGGTATTCCCGATGTTACAGGTAAGTTGAAATGGCAGCAACAATTTTTTGATGGCGCACCTCACAAGCTAGAGGTAGAAGTTGTACCAAATCCTACAGCTAATCGTCAGTTTCAACCAGTTGTGGCTACAGAGGAAATTGAAGTAGCGGCTGTGGCTACCCCGCTACTAACTCGATTAATTAGCTTGGGTTATCTGGTAGCTACGGTAGTAGTTGGGTTAGCCCTCGGATTAATCATCCGCCATAGCCCACTAAAGCATAAAATAAATAGCTAATCTTTGCGCTGTAACTTTTGCCATACCAAAAATGTGATCGCACCCGTAAAAATTGCCCCGATAGCAACGGCTGGAATCAACCACGGCGGCATTGTTTGCGGCTCTTGAGGTGATATTTGGGTAGAAATGCGATCGCTGCTTTTTGGTGCTGCAACTCCTGGTGCAACGTCGATATCAAACTTTAGTTCAAAAGCGGAAAACTTTGCACCAGCTTTGGGGCTTCCCTGCAATTGCAATTGATAAGCTCCCGCCGCCGGAAAGGTGATTTCTGCCCCAGGAATGTCTCTATAGCTCTCTTGGGACACTGCTTTTAATGGGGGCTGTGATATGGGTGCTGTACCTACCTTCAGAGGTTGGGAGTACAGAGATAGCTTACAGTTGCACTCATCTAGAGGAATAATTTTCCCTCCCTTCTGAGTAAGCGCAAACCAAGCTAAAGCCGTTTCACCCGCACGGGGAGAATCGTTTGGCTCAATGTGAATAGTTGCGCCGACATTTTTGTGGGTTTCTATTTTATGAGCGTTGGCGGGAGTAGTAAGTAAGGTTGTAAGTAATAGCAGCCAGCCAAAATTGATGGGTTTGGTAGAAAATATTTGAAAATTTTTGCTATAAGTAGCTGCATTTAGTAATCGCCCTAAATCACCCTTAAAAAGGGCGACCTTAAGATATTTTCCCCCCTTTTGAAGGGGGGTCAGGGGGGATCTCCGAGTATTGCAAGTTACAAAGTTTTTCATAAGCCGCGCATTTTTGATGGTGGGTTTTGCCAACGTAATATTAATATGCCCAAAGTCATCAACCCCAAACTAACTACCAAAAGCTGATTTATCCATGTGTGATTAATCCCGCCCAAGTAATGCGTACCAATCAGTACAGCATGAATTACAGCGAGTATCAAAGCTGGAATACTTAATAAATGAATTTGTCGCCAATACTTGCCTAAATTTTTCTGTGCTTTGTCAAAGCTAGTAAAAGCTGCGGGAACAAGCAGTAGAAATGCGCTTAACCCCATACATATAGCTATTTGATGATTTGGAATCAAAAAGGGTATAGAGCTTAAGTTCCAACCAAAGCTATGCTGCATGGTATTAGTAACGTGAGCGATCGCCATTACAAAGGCTCCTACCCCCAAAGCGCGGCGATACTTTAATGGTTGCGCCCACAGGCGGCTAATCGGGCGAGCAGCCAAAGCTAACATCAAACATAGTAATGCTCCATGTCCTGTAAAATAAACCATCATTTCCTCTCCCATCGCCCGTAGGAGAGTTAATACACCAACCGTAATAGTTACCCAACCAGCTAATCTAAATAGTTGACTGCGCCGATCTTTACTAACAAGCGAAGTAGAAATGCCTACGCCTAACATCGTGGGTAGAGTTCCCAACCCAAAAGCCGCCATTGTTGCCGCGCCTCGCCAAATACTGCCAGTTTCGGCGGCTTTAATTTGCGCGGCGTACAGAAAACCACAAGGCATTAAACCCCAAACAAATCCTAAAATAGCTGGTGTCCACCATTGACTATCAAAAGAAAGCTGTACCATCGCTTTACTTAGGCGCTGATGCAAGTTTCCTCTAGTTAGAGGGTGTAAAAAGGGGATTGGTGGTAAAAATTTGGGGTTAATTTGCACAATTCCAAACCAAATTAGGAGTATGCCAGTAATAATGGCAATACTTTGACGCAAAGCGCTGCCGCTTCCGGCTAGTTGTCCGCTTGCAAAAATTACCGAACCTATTGCACCAATACCCGCACCAACTAAGGCATAACTTATTAGCCTGCCAGCATTGAGCAAAATATGAAACAAAATTTGCGATCGCACTTTTTGGGGCGCGTCTTGTTTTTGCGATAGAGAAAACGCCGCCGTCAATGGTCCGCACATTCCCACGCAATGCCCAAAGCTACCAAAAAAACCTACCGCTAGAATCAGTACCAAATCCAGCATGGTGCTTCTTTTTTCTCAACTATTGTCTTGCACCCGGTTGGATGTACCCAATCGGACTAGCTTTCTAGCTTTATTCTAAAACCTTAGTCGATTGCTCTATCTGTATTTATCCAAATTCCTCAAATTGGCAAGCGATTGATGTCTTTATTACAGCCAATTACTACCATTGCGGAACCTTGCTGTAACTTTTTTTTGGGGTCGGGATTAATTTCAAACTTGTCATCTTGACTTACAGCCAAAAGGTTTAAACCGTAGCGAGTGCGCAGTTGAAGTTCGGTAATTGTTTTGCCGTGAAACTCATCGGGAACAATTAGCTCGACAATACTGTGATCGGGATCGAGGTCAAAACGGTCTAAAATACCTGGTTTGGTGAGACTCCGCGCCAAAGTAGAACCCGCCTCAAACTCAGGATACACTACATGATCTGCTCCCACTCTTTGCAACAGTTTTCCGTGAATTTCTGAGGAGGCTTTGGCTACTACATGAGGTACACCAGCTTCTTTGACGTTTAGCGTTGTGACAATACTTTCTTGAATGTAGTTGCCGATCGCAATAATTACCGTATCAAATTCAAAAATCCCTGCTTCTTTGAGGGCGGCGGGTTGAGTAGAATCTAGTTGCACCGCGTGAGCAACAATTTGGTCTGTTAACACTTGAGCAACAAGTTTTTCATCAACATCTGTTCCTAGCACTTCATAACCTAACTTGTGAAATGTCGCACAGACCGACCTACCAAAACGTCCTAACCCAATAACAGCAAACTGACGATTGTCTTTACGGAGACTGCGTAAAAAACCTAGAGAAGACAGATTCACTCTTTTTATTACCTTGGTAAATTCACCCTATTTGAACTAAATTTTATTGCTATTTGGGCATGATTTTAGGGTAGTACGATCTTAGCCGACAATTAAATTTTCTTCAGGATAGCGAACTAAGCTCGGTTTGGGATCTCCGAGCAAAGCTGCCATTAGCAGCAAAACTCCAACTCTACCTATATACATAGTCATAATTAAAATTAATTTTGCCGCCGCCGTTACACTAGCAGTAATTCCTGTCGAAAGTCCGACCGTAGCAAAAGCTGATACTACTTCAAATAAAATTTGAATAAAGTTTATTTTTGGATCGGTTACAGCAATTAAGATGGTAGCTAAAAGTACGGTAGCGACTGAGCCGACTAATACACCAACTGCTTTTAGAATTAAAGAAATATCTACTGTTCTTTCATATAATAGTACTTCTTCTTTTCCTTGGAGAATTGCTTTTGTACAGCTTGTCAAAACTCGAAATGTAGTTGTTTTTAGTCCGCCACCCGTACCACCGGGGCTTGCACCAACAAACATAAAAGCAATGGTTAAAAATAAACCTGCCGTAGTCATTTTACCAATATCAATAGTATTAAATCCCGCAGTCCTTGTCGTTACCGATTGAAACCAAGCTGAAAGTATTTGATTTTGTAAGCTGAAAGAACCAAAAGTTGCCGGATTTTTTACTTCTATAAAAAAGAAGGCAATTGTTCCCAAAATTAACAAAGCTAAAGTAGTACTAACGGCAACTTTAAAGCTGAGAGAAAATATTATTCGTTCTGACTTGCGCTGTAGGCGATCGCGCAACCAAATGTATAGCTCTAAAATCACTCCATAACCAATACCACCACAAATAATTAACCCCGTAACTACCAAGTTTAAAAGTATAGAAGTTTGGTAGCCAATAAAACTGTCTTTAAATAAACTAAAACCTGCATTATTCCAGGAATTAACACTATGAAAAGTTGCTAGCCACAAAGCCTCATTCAATGGATAGTTTTGAGCAAAAACTGGTAAAAGCAGGAAAATGCCACTAATTTCAAAAATTAAAGTTAGAGCAATAATTGAGCGGATCAATTGAGCGCTACCCTGTATCCCCGTTTGATCTAAAGCTTGTTGAATAGCAACTTTATCGCGCAAGCCAAATTTAGCTCCAAGTAGTAGCAATAGAAAAGTAGTTGCAGTCATATAGCCAAGTCCGCCAATCTGAACTAGAGCAACTATAAAAAACTGACCCCAAAAAGAAAAATAAGTACCAGTATCGACAACCCCTAACCCAGTTACACAGACAGCCGAGGTAGAAGTAAATAGCGCCACAATCAAATTAGTCCAAGTCCCCGCCGCCGAAGAAAAAGGCAACATCAGTAAAATAGTGCCAACGGCGATTACTGCCAAAAATCCGAAGCAAATTGTCCGAGAAACAGTCACATCCTACGCTCCAACTAAAAGAAGTTTAAACATACTCGAAAACAATATTCATTTTGGTCATAAAACGTAGGATTTAAAACTTAAAAGCCGTGTCAAGTAATAGCATCTTCTGCTACGCTAATTCCGGTCTACCGTTTCAACGCTACTAACATGAGTACGGCACTACAGCAGCAAATTCAACAATTTTACGATGCTTCCTCAAGTCTGTGGGAACAGATCTGGGGCGAGCATATGCACCACGGCTATTATGGCGCAGATGGCAAAATCAAAAAAGACCGCAGACAGGCGCAAATAGATTTAATTGAAGAATTACTGCAATGGTCGGGCGTACAGCAAGCAGAGAACATTCTCGATGTTGGTTGTGGTATTGGTGGCAGTTCTTTGTATTTAGCGCAAAAATTCAATGCTAGGGTGACGGGTATTACTCTTAGCCCGGTGCAAGCCTCTAGAGCCGCAGAACGAGCAAAGGAGGCAAGTTTTTTAAGCACAGAAGCTAGTTTTCAGGTAGCAGATGCCCAAAATATGCCCTTTGCAGACAATTCTTTTGACTTAGTATGGTCGCTGGAAAGTGGCGAACATATGCCAGACAAAACTAAGTTTATGCAAGAGTGTTACCGGGTGCTAAAACCTGGTGGAAAGTTTATTATGGTTACTTGGTGTCATCGCTCTACAGAAAATGCGGCGCTGACTACCGATGAAAAACAGCATTTGGCAGATATTTATCGGGTTTATTGTTTGCCTTACGTGATTTCCTTACCAGAGTACGAGCAAGTCGCGCAAAATCTATTATTACAAAACATTCAGACGGCAGATTGGTCAGAGGCTGTTGCTCCTTTTTGGGATGTAGTAATTGATTCGGCGTTCAATTTTGAGGCGCTTTTCGGCTTAATTCGCTCCGGCTGGGGGACAATTCAGGCGGCGCTATCTTTAGGATTGATGAGTCGTGGTTACGATCGCGGATTGATTAAATTTGGGTTGTTGTGTGGTACTAAATAAGGAAACAAACCCCAGCGTCAAGAGTAACTGGCTGGCGGCTTTTTGGCAATTTTCGCGCCCTCATACAATTATTGGTACGAGTTTGAGCGTATGGGGCATATATGCGATCGCATTATCTCAAGGATTCAATAGTAATTCAGTGCTGTCTGTAGTAGGAGCTTGGCTTGCTTGTCTGTGTGGCAATGTCTACATTGTGGGCTTGAATCAGTTGGAAGATATAGCCATCGACCAAATTAATAAGCCGCATTTGCCTCTAGCTAGTGGCGAGTTTTCTCTGGGTACAGGTAGGCTAATTGTGGCAGTAACGGGGGTCTTAGCGCTGCTACTAGCTTGGTTACTATCGCCTTATTTGCTAGGAATGGTAACGATTAGTTTAGCAATTGGTACGGCTTATTCCTTACCACCGATTCGGTTGAAAAAGTTTCCTTTTTGGGCGGCTTTGTGCATTTTTACAGTGCGAGGAGCGGTAGTCAATTTAGGGCTATATTTGCATTTTACTAGCAGCCTAAGTATCCCAAGAGCGGTATGGGCGTTGACGACGTTTGTGATCGTATTTACAGTTGCGATCGCTATATTTAAAGATATCCCCGACTTGGAAGGCGATCGTCAATACCAAATTTCTACTTTTACTATTGCTTTAGGTCAAGAACGAGTATTTAATCTGGCTCGTTGGGTAATAACTGCATGTTATGTAGGAATGGCGACTTCTGCGGTTTTTTGGATACCTGGGGCTAATTCTGTATTTTTAGTTAGCACTCATTTAGGCTTATTGGGTCTATTGTGGTGGCGCAGCTTTCAGGTAGATTTGGCAGATAAAAGTGCGATCGCTGATTTTTATCAATTTATTTGGAAATTATTTTTCTTGGAATATCTAATTTTTCCTGGATCTTGTCTATTGGGCTAAAAGCCATTTCTTTTTCTGGTTAAGCACTTGCAGACAAAGATAGAGGCAATGCGATCATATTGCCTCTAAAATCTAGTTCAAGTCAGTTGAAGCGGTAAGCTGCACCTGCTTGAATGCTACTAGCCGCCGCCGAACTATCTTCGTAGGCATCAATTCCTAGCTTCACGTCACCGTAGAGGACAACTCTGTTAGTAACTTGAGATTCAACACCTGTAGAAAGAACAACGGCATTCTTATTGCCTAGAGGAGTTGATTGACCATCTTCACCTACAAAAGAGTAGCCAGCACCTAAATAAATGTTGGTATTATTGCTTACAGGTACATCGTAGGATAACGATGGGATAACAGAAACAGTATCGCCACCAAATAAGAGCGCACCCCTAGCAGAAATAGATGTATTGGGAATAGCATAACGTCCTTGCACGTTGCCACCAAATTGCGCGTCATCGTTGTATCTGAGACTACCACCATTGGTAACACCCGCAGAAATACCAGCACCCAAATAAGCAGCGTCAGTCCCTGTAGGTCTGGGGTTGATAGGTTGAGCAGAAACGTTGCCAGCAAAGAGTAATACAGGGGCAACTACCGTAGAAAGAGCAACAACACTGGGAAATAGACGTTTCATAATTCTTTGCACCATCGAATAAAGAATACTGATATCGCAATGATGGTTGCTGTCACAAAAGCTAGAACTTACTGTCTATGAGCTTTTGGAGAATGTTTTTCATACCTTCGATTGCCACATTTCTAAAATAACGGTTAGTGTGCGTAATATTTAATACTGGTGGACTTTTAGAAAAGTGTCACAAAAAAATAAATGTGTTTGCAAAATACTAAGTTTTGTGATGTAAGCAGTTCGGCTTAAACTCCCGGAGGAAAATACTCCTGGCAATTTCTGCTCAGCACTATTTTCACAGGTGGGTTTTGGAGTAATGCCGTAGCATCATATAAGTAATGGAGAGTTATAAATGGTTGAATCGTCTGGGCAAAGTCATTTAATTGCGGCGGTTGTCGTTGCTACCAGCTTAATTGCCCTAGCTTTTTTTGTTTGGGAAGGGGTAACTATATCTTCTCTATACAATCGCGGTGTCAAGTTGTACCAAGAAAAAGACTACAAAAATGCGGAGTCAGTTTTTATCGATGTGCTTTCTCGGCATCCCAGTAACGATATTGCGCGACTGCTGCTAGGAGAAACGTTGATGCAGCAAAATAAACTAGATGATGCAGTGGCTCAATTTACGGCGCTAATTTCTCGCGCTCCTAAAAATGCTGAGGCGCAAGTAAGATTGGCGACGGCTTTAATGAAGCTACACAAGTTAGAATCTGCTACTGCGTCTCTAGAAAAAGCACAAGAATTATTTAAGTCTCAACGCAACGAGCAAAAATCTGAGGAAATCGAGCAACTATTGCAGAGCATTTCTGCTAGTAAAAATAGCTAATAATGATAATTTCTTCTTGGTAAGCCTGGTACTTTACCTATGCTCGCAACTCGCTTTGTTAGGTTTTTCTACTATCTGCGTTGGGCTGCAATCAAAAAAACTATTGCTCGTGTGGGCGAACGACGGCTACTAGGATTGTCTTCAGAAATTGCTTACAATGCAATGCTGTCATTATTTCCTGCTATTCTGGCTATCCTTACCGCTATCGGTTTATTTGAAGAATCCTTACAATCATTTTTTAAAGAATTGGCAGTGCAAGTTAGTGAAGTTGCCCCCGATGAAGCATTGGGGTTGATTCGTGACTTTGCTAAGCAAATTACTCAAACAAGAAACACTGGCTTATTTTCTCTCAGTTTTATTGTCGCAATCTGGGCAGCTAGTGGAGCCTTGAGTGCAGCAATGAATGCTCTAGACCAAATTCATCAAATTCCCCCCAAACAAATCCGCCCTTTTTGGAAAGCTAAACTTATTTCTATTGGATTAACAATTGGCACAATCGGTTTACTTGTAGTAGCTTCTTTTTTAATTTTTATCAGCGATTGGTTGCTGAACTTTTTTGTCCGTGAAAGTGGGTTATTGATTTTATTAGTTGGTTGGCAATTGCTACGTTGGCCCTTGGCTTTAGCGATTGTTTCTACAGCTTTTGCCTTTGTCTACCGCTACGGACCAAGTATTTGGGATGCTGGTACGCCGATTATGCCTGGAGCTTTTCTTGCCGCTATTTCTTGGGCGCTGGTGTCTGGTTTATTTCGACTTTATGCGTCCAATTTTGGCAACTACAATCAAGTTTATGGCGCAGTGGGGGCAGTAATTGTCTTAATGCTGTGGCTTTATATGAGCGCTGTCGTGCTGTTAGTAGGCGATCAACTAAACGTTACTGTAGGCGAAGCAATGCGCAAAGCCAAAATCCGCAAAAATTGAGTAGGTTCTAAATCTAGCTACAGGTACAGCGCGATCGCAGCTTAATTGTGTTTGGATGAAGATCGATAGCAATAATCTAAGCTTATGTCCCAGACTTCTCCTGCCTCCAGACTTGCTCCATCCAGACTTGCTACTCTCAACCGTCTGCGTAAGTTTAGCCGCTTGCTTGACAACGCTATTGGCATTCCCGGTACAAAATTTCGCATCGGTTTAGATCCTATACTCGGAATCATACCTGGAGCCGGAGACTTTTTGGGTACAGTCCTCTCGGCTTATATAGTAATAGAAGCGGCGCGGCTAGGTTTACCCAAAGAAACATTGGCTAAAATGGTGTCTAACATCGTATTAGAAAGTGCTGTTGGTACATTACCAGTAATTGGAGATTTGTTTGATGTTGCCTGGAAAGCTAATATCAGAAACTTTGAATTAGTAGAAGCTCATTTGAATATTCCTCAAGAAGTTGAAAAGAAAAATCGCTGGTTTATTTTCTTCCTCCTAGCAGGTTTGTTTGTATTTAGTATAGGTATTTTAGCTATTAGTGTTTTTACCCTCAAGCTCCTCATTGGGGCGATAACTGGCTGATTATATAAAATTAAAGCAAGTGTTAAACCAAGCTTGCTTATATATATGCAGACAACAACCCAGCTACCAATTCCCCCACATTTCGATCCCCAAAAAGTAGGCGAAGTTTGGCGAGTACCCTATCAAGAAAGAGCAGCATTAGCTAGAGATTGGGCAACCAAACACAGTATAGAGCCGTATTACGCAGATAAAGAACGTGTTTGCTTATTGTTAATTGACGTGCAAAATACCTTCTGTATTCCTGGCTTTGAACTATTTGTGGGCGGACAGTCAGGAAGGGGTGCAGTAGAAGATAATCAACGGCTGTGCGAGTTTATTTACCGCAATTTGGGGTCAATAAGTGCGATCGCACCTACCCTCGATACTCACACAGCAATGCAAATTTTTCACCCGATTTTTTGGATAAATGCCGAAGGCATCCACCCCACTCCTGCCGCTACCAATAGCACACCAAAAGACATCGAAAAAGGCGTATGGAAAGTCAACCCCGCCGTTGCCCATAGCTTAAATTTGACGTACGAAACGCTGCATAAGCACGCACTGCATTACGTCAATCAACTAAGTCAAAATGGCAAATATCCGTTAACTGTCTGGTTTTATCATTCTATGCTTGGTGGTATTGGTCATGCTTTAGTCTCGGCTGTCGAGGAAGCTGTATTTTTTCATTGCATCGCTCGCGATAGCCAAACTCAGTTTGAAATCAAAGGCAATAATCCTTTAACTGAGAACTATTCTGTTTTGCGTCCTGAAGTGCTAGAAGGCGTAGGCGGAAATCAACTCGCCCAAAAAAATACCCGCTTAATCCAGCAATTACTAAACTTTGACAAAGTCATTATTGCCGGACAAGCAAAAAGTCACTGCGTAGCTTGGACAATTGACGACTTGCTGACAGAGATTCAACAAATAGATCCAAGCCTTGCCAACAAAATATATGTTTTGGAAGATTGTACAACTCCCGTAGTTGTTCCAGGGGTTGTAGACTACACCGCTCAAGCAGATTTAGCCTTTGAAAAATTTGCGAAAGCTGGAATGCACTTAGTAAAATCTACCCAACTGATGTAAATGCCTACAAAACTACCTCAATTATGCTACTTCCAAAAGCAAAACCATTAATAATGGAGTGGAAATAGTTTTTAAATAATGTCAACTATAAACTCTTTTATTCGCTCAGCACGTCGGGGTAAGCATAAAATCTTTATTGGGATGGCTCCTGGAGTAGGTAAAACCTACCGAATGCTAGAAGAAGCCAAAATGCTCAAGCAAGAGGGAATTGATGTCGTTATTGGACTATTGGAAACCCATGGACGCAAAGAAACGGCTCAAAAAGCCCTCGATTTAGAGATCGTACACCGCAAACAAATCGATCGCGGCGAACTAGCGCTAACAGAGATGGATACCGAGGCAATTATCGAGCGATCGCCGTCTTTAGTATTGGTCGATGAATTAGCTCATACTAATGTCCCTGGCTCAGCTACAGAAAAACGCTACCAAGACGTGGAACTAATTTTAAATGCCGGAATTGATGTCTATTCCACGGTTAATATTCAGCACTTAGAAAGCCTCAATGACCTAGTAGCTAGGGTTACCGGGGTTGTAGTCCGCGAGCGCGTCCCCGATCGCCTGTTGGACGTTGCTGATGAAGTCGTAGTAATTGATGTCACTCCCGAAACTTTAGTCGAACGCCTCCAAGACGGAAAAATTTATGCTCCCCAAAAAATTCAAGAGTCCTTACAAAACTTTTTTCAACGCCGCAACCTAATTGCCTTACGAGAACTAGCGCTGCGCGAAGTCGCCGATAATGTAGAAGATGATGCAATTTCGTCAACCCCCGCAGGCAAGTTTTGCAACATTCACGAACGAGTTTTAGTCTGCGTCTCTACTTATCCCAATTCTGTCCAATTATTGCGCCGGGGAGCGAGAATTGCGGGATATATGAATGCGCCACTTTATGCCGTTTATGTAGCCAATCAAGAGCGCTTTCTTACCAGAGAAGAAAGCTTGCATATTGAGACTTGCGAGAAACTTTGCCGAGAATTTGGCGGTGAATTTATCCATATTAAAGACCAAAATATTGCTAATGCGATCGCCCAAGTAGCGCAGCAAAAGCATATTACTCAAATTGTAATTGGCGAAAGTCAGCGATCGCGGTGGAAAATTTTATTACAAGGTTCCCTGACTCAGCAATTGATGCGATTGCTAAAAAATATCGATCTGCACATCATTGCTACAGAAAAAATAGCTGTACCGTCACCTTAAAGTCAAAAATGAACTTTGGAAAATTGGCTATAGTGCCTCTAGCTCATAAAAACTAAATTTATTATGACTCGTGTAATTGGTTTAATCAGTGGTACATCCGTCGATGGTATTGATGCCGCATTAATAGACGTAACTGGGACAGAATTAGACTTAAAAGTTGAACTTTTGGCGGCAGAAACTTACCCCTATCCCCAAAACTTGTCAGCGCAGATTTTGGCAGTTTGTGGCGGGCAAGAAATCTCAATGGCGCAATTAGCCCAATTAGATGATGAAATCGCTCGTAGCTTCGCTCAAGCAGCCCAGAATATTCAAAAATCTTACCCCCCCGCTCAATTAATTGGTTCTCACGGGCAAACTGTATATCATCGACCAGTAGCCGGTACTACCTCTACTCATCCTCGCTCCTTAGCTTATAGCCTTCAACTAGGTCGGGGGGATTTGATTGCTCAAATAACGGGCATTCCCACTATTAGCAACTTTCGTGCTGGCGATATCGCTTCCGGAGGAGAGGGTGCGCCCTTAGTTCCCAAAGTAGATGCTTATCTCCTCAGCCACCAAGAAAAACATACCTGCGTACAAAATTTAGGTGGTATTGGTAACGTGGCTTACTTGCCTCCTCGTAGTAATCCTCAGTGGCTAGAAGAAATACGCGGCTGGGATACGGGACCTGCAAATTCTTTACTAGACTTAGCGGTACAGCATTTGACTGATGGCGCTCAAACTTACGATCGCGGCGGGAGTTGGGCAGCAAGGGGTACACCTTGCGATAAATTAGTAGAGGAATGGTTGCACCAAGATTTTTTTGGACAGTCACCACCAAAATCTACGGGTCGAGAGCTATTTGGTTCAGTGTACCTACATGAATGTTTAGCGGACATGGAACCGTATCAGCTTAGTCCTGCCGATAAAATAGCGACTCTTGCCGAATTGACCGTTGCTTCAATTGTGCATAGTTACCACACTTTTTTACCCAAACTACCTGACCGAGTGCTATTGTGTGGGGGCGGAAGTAAAAATTTATACATCAAAAATCGGCTCCAAACCCTTTTGCCTGCCAGCCTATTAACTACAGATGAAGTAGGACTAAGCGCTGATTTTAAAGAAGCGATCGCCTTTGCTGTACTGGCATACTGGCGCAATCTTGGTATTGCTGGCAATTTACCTAAAGTTACTGGGGCTAGAGAAAAAATGCTGTTAGGAGAACATCATCAAATTTTTGATGATGTTCTTAGGTAATACTGGAAAAAAAATGGGTATCCTAAGCTCGTCAACTCCCATAGCTCCAAAAACAGCTCGTTGTTTACAAGCTAGTCCAAATGTCAATTGATTGAACCGTTATCCTCACTATGACAGATCCCAATATTGGTCGTTTATTAGCAAAACGCTATCAGATTCAGAAATTAATTGGCACTGGAGCGATGGGGCAGGTTTATTATGCAAATGATATTTTGTTGGGTGGCGTGCCTGTAGCTGTCAAATTTCTTGCCCTCTCAATTCAAAATAAAAAAATTCGAGTCAAAGAGCGCTTTGAAACTGAAGCAAAAACTTGCGCTCTTTTAGGACAAAAAAGCATCCATATTGTCCGCGTCATGGATTATGGGGTAGACGAACAGGGGACACCATTCTATGTCATGGAATATTTGCAGGGAGAAAATCTCAATGACGCTGTGCGGCTCAAACCGATTACTCTACCTCGATTTTTAAGTTTATCGCGGCAAATTAGCCTAGGTTTGCAATGCGCTCACCAAGGTATTTTGGTGGATGGCGCAATTTGTCCAATTATCCATCGAGATATCAAGCCTAGCAATATGCTTGTAGTTCAAGATCAAAGCTTTGGTGAGTTGGTCAAGGTACTAGATTTTGGAATTGCTAAATTAATTCAAAGTGATAGCAATCAAACTAAGTATTATTTGGGGACACTAGCTTATTCATCTCCCGAACAAATGGAGGGGAACGATATCGATGCGCGCTCCGATATATACAGTCTGGGCGTGATGATGTTTGAAATGATTACGGGTAATATGCCTTTTCAGGCAAATACTGAATCTTTTGGCGGTTGGTACAAAGCCCACCACTTCCAAATTCCTCGGTCTTTTGCCTCTACAGGGAGCAAGCTTAGTATCCCCAAAGCAGTAGAGGAGCTAGTAATTAGTTGTCTAGCCAAGTCTCCCAGCGATCGCCCCCAAACGGTCGGCGAGATTATTGAAACAATCATCGCTTTAGAGCAGCAAAACAGCCTTGTAGTCGTTCCCACCACTCAGATCCAAACCATAGCGCCACTCAAAGAAGAAAGTATTAACTCCTCCCTAACTATGGGAGTCCCATTCCTAGATCAGTCTTATTCTGACGATCCAGTTTTTCAACCGACGGCTTGGCCCAAAAACAAGCCGATTGCTGATATTGTTTTTCCCCAACCAATTCGTACCAAAGGTGAAATTATTTCTGCGCTGTGGGTAATGCTGCCCCAACAAGAAATTCAAAAGCGATTGCACGGTAAACGCTTCAACCAATTTTTGTTTATTAGTACGCCGCATCCGATGATGTTGTGGATTACCGTCCTCCACAATGACGAACACGGTTCCAAGTGGCTGGCTTATTACGTGGACTTAAAAACTCGTCAAGGTCAAGAAATAACTAGGTTACTAGGAGAATCTGGCTCTTACCGATTGTTATTGTTTGCTCGTGAGTCTCCAGAGTGTGCCTGTAGTTCTTTGTTAATGGCGATCGCTCCCTTGCAGCGTCAACAACTGCAACAATGGGTGATGACTAGCCAAAATCTGGTTTCTGTTGCCGAGCCTCAAGTCAGTAAAGGTTTGCTTCGGCAAGAATTTGAAAAGCTTAAACCGCAGATTTTAGTCAAGTTGCAACCTTCTGGTTTAGATTCGGTTTTTAATGTTACTTTGTAGTGATTTCTGTTTACAAGTGACAGTTATTGCCGCTACGAGATTAAATATATTTTGTGATGTGGCTTACTAATTGATTCCACAAATTACAGTTTTTTCCACCGCGATGTTTTGAGGTAACGCCCCAGCAGCCCCAGCTATTTTCTGCCCGCAGAATTCAGCTAGAGAAGGAGGTCGCCCTTGGTGGACTGTTAAAAGCATTAGCTGAGTTTAGACTCCACCCTCAAATCCCCATTGGTGCTTGATTAGCTCTTTATAGGTTGCTTCGCGCATGACCATTTGCTGATATAGCTTGACTAAAAAGTCTTGGGCTTGCTCGTGGCTCATTTGCTGTACTTGGGTCTCAAAAGAGCGGATGCTGAACTGTTGTTCTAGTGATAGTTCAATTGGGTTACTCATGATTGACTCCAACAAAAAATATAGAAACGTGAATGGCATTTCTGCCCATAAGCTTGGCGCTTTTTCAAAATTAACCTTGCTGTATTAAAAAATATAACAAAGATTTGACAAACTGCACCTACTTCTAAATGTGTAATTCCATATAAACCTTAAGAAATAAATTTTGCAAGTGGGTTAACACGGAAAACTACAGGTAGTTTTAGCAAGTTGACAAGCTAAAAAATGCTCAAACTGAACAAAGCTAAGTATATGTACTTAAAAAATCCGCAGCAAAAAGATCATGCTGCGGATTTGGCAATAAATGGTAAAAAGAATAACTAAAATGTTTTGTCGTAGCGATCGAGCTGCATAATTGTCCGAATCAAAACAATACCTAAAGCTCCAGCAGCAAGCGCTGCGATCGCGGCTAACCACAGGTAATGATTAATTAGTAGCAAAGTAGCAGATAGCGTCAAAGTGCTAACTACCAAAGCATAAATAGTCGCAAGTCCAATATTGCTTTGGCGACGCAGCAAACGCTCAGTTTCAATCGAGCGGACGCGCATCCGAATATCGCCCCGTTCTAGCTTATCTAAGGTGTCTTCTAGCCGTCGCGGTAAGCCCAATGCTGTAGTGCTGACTTGCGCCGCCTGACGACCTAATTCATTGAGGAAAGTATTGCCTTGGGAACCATTGCCGTTTGTCATAATTTCCATTGCAAAAGGCTTTGCAACCTCCATAAAACTAAATTCTGGATCTAACCCCTTGCCTACTCCTTCCAACGTTGAAAAAGCCCGCATCACAAAAGTAAAAGTTGCAGGAAAGCGGAAAGGTTGGTCGTAGGCAATTTCATAAAGATCTTCACTAATGGCGCTGACCGATTGATTCTCAAACGGCTGATCCATAAAGTGGTCTAACATATACTGAATTGAGCGCCGCACCGGACCCATATCATCAGCAGGTGCGATCGCGCCTAGCTCAATTAAAGACGCAACTACTTGATTGGCATCTTTTTGAGCAATGCCAAAGAGCGTTTTCATCAGTTGCTCTCGCACCCCCGTGCGAATCTGCCCCATCATCCCAAAGTCGTAAAAAATCAACGAACCATTGGGACTAACAGCAAGATTGCCAGGATGAGGATCGGCATGAAAAAATCCATGATTGAGCAACTGCCGTAAATAAGATTCCGCACCTTGACGCGCTAGAAGTTTACGATCTAACCCCGCCGCTTCTAATGCCTCGTAGTGACTAATTTTAATTCCTGGGACATATTCTAAAGTCAGCACTCTAGGCGAGGTATACCGCCAATAAACTCGCGGTACTTTTACCCAATCGTGAGCGCGGAAATTGCGGCGAAAAGTATCCGCATTGCGTCCTTCATTGAGGTATTCAATTTCTTCCCACAAAATCCGGCAGCACTCCTCATAAATGCCCAGCCAATCTCTACCTCTACCCCATTCTGGGTGACTTTGGAAGTAACGAGTGATGCCTTTAAGAATAGTTAAATCAATCTCAAATAACTTTTTTAATCCAGGGCGCTGGACTTTAACAGCAACAATTTCTCCGGAATGAAGGGTAGCTTTATGAACTTGACCTAAACTAGCGGCAGCAATCGGAATTTGCTCAAAGTTTTGGAATAATTCTGGGATAGTCTTCCCTAGCTCCTGCTCGATAATAGCTTTTGTTTGCTCGTAACTAAAAGCCGGAACTTTGTCTTGGAGTTTGGCAAGTTCGTCAACGTATTCGCTGGGAAATAAATCGGCGCGAGTCGAAAACAACTGACCGACTTTGATAAAAGTTGGTCCTAGTTCTAGCAATGTATTCCGAATCCAAACAGCTTGCTCAATCCGTCGAGCCTTGCGTTTTTCCTCGGTAACTCCGCCGGGATAACTCCAAGATTTTTTATTAAGCCAAAAACCAGTCATCAAAGACAGCACAAACGTCCATATGTCAAAGAAGCGCCGATTTCGAGAGTAATTGTCTCGATTCCAGCGATAGGTATTATCTTTATACACCATCGAGCTACGCTTGCGGTCAACCTTAGTTTTGATGGAATTTTTGGCAGGAGAAGAAAGGGACACTCGAATTCCTAATCGTTATTTTTGCAGGAGGTAAGAAATAAATCAGTGGTAAGCGAGCGAAAATTTTTAGGGCAACTCCCTATAAAAGAGCGAATTTAATTTTCTCCTAACTTAAGTAGAACTACTACGGTGACGTTGTAATTCTGCTCTTAGTAGGGCAATTTCGGCTCTAAGTTCATCGATTGTTGCTTGTACGTCACTAGAGCGACTTGGAGAAGAAACGGTTGTAGTTGTAGTGCTAGAACCGCCAAAATTGCTTTCTGCTTCTCGGTTAGCTCGTTCCATAACTTCTTGAGTAAACTGGCGCAGGCGTTCGCGCTGTTCCGCGTCAAATTTACCTAGTTCGCTTAAAGCATCAGTCAAGGCATTTTCTAGGTGTTCGTTGACAACTTCGGCGGCTGCTCTACCAACAAAAAAGGCATGAATCAAGGGATTAGTCATAGATTGTTTCTGTACTCCATACGCGAGAATTATAACTTGCTTGCTTAAGTAGCTGCCTCCACCGTAGTAGAGAGTCAGGTAGCATCAGAAACTAGAAACTTCTTTACTTTACTTTACAATGGATAGTGGCTCGATAAAAACTTTTCTGCACTGGTGCGATCGCATATTATTCCATCTAAAGTAGCAGCTAATAATTCTTCTAACATTTGCCGATACTGGGGACCTGGTTTGTAGCCTAGTTTTTTGAGGTCGTTGCCATTGAGCGGTGCTTGGATATTTGCCCAACAATTGAGGTATAGCCAAATTTGACGGCGAATAATTTTAGGGGTGCGTACCAGAAGCAAAATTAAAGTAGCATCATCGTAGGGTTGTAGTAAATGGACTACTTGACTTTTGGGCGAAGTAGGTAGTAGGTTTCTAACTTTGGTTTCCGCAGCCTCTAAATTTACTAACCTTTTAATACTTTCATCGGGCAATTGCAAATTTGCAGCGACTAAACCGCGCTCTTTGGGTGCTAAGTGAGCAATTAATACTTCCAATCGTAGCAACCAATCAGTAAGGTTTTTACCCTTTAAACCTAGCTCTAAAAGCCGCAATTGCTGCCATAAAGAGCGAGTAATTTTTAAATCGGGGTGAATGCACTTAGTTGCGTCTAAGTCAGCAAGTAAGCGCAATCCTGCTTGCCAATAAGGGGATTGAAGTAAGTATTTTAATTCGCTGCGGAGACGAGTTTGCAAAGCAGGTCTAGTTTTATTATCTGGTTGATTGGAGTTATAAACGCCGCTAGAAATTGCATAACGAATGTACTCAATACTGCGCTGTTCAATTTCAAACCCCAATCGCACCGCAAAGCGGACAGCGCGATAAATTCTTGTAGGATCTTCAATAAAACTATTGGCGTGTAAAACTCGAATTTGCTTTGCTTGCAAATCCCGCATTCCGCCAAAAAAGTCTAACAATTCCCCCCCATGAGGATTAGTTAACCGCATCGCCAGGGCATTAATTGTAAAGTCGCGCCGATACAAGTCTTGGCGGATAGAACTTGCTTCAACTTCAGGATTAGCCGCCGGGTAAGGATAAAACTCAGTTCGAGCAGTGGCAATATCTACCCATAATGAATCTAAGATGCGATCATTGTGCCACAACAAAGCGGCGGTTTGAAAAGCACCATGAATTTCTAATCTAGCTTGGGGGTAAGATTTCTGTAAAGCTTGGGCGAGTTCTACACCCGCGCCTACATCGGTCGCATTATGAAAGCCATCAACTACTAAATCAATGTCTTGAATTAGGATTTCAGCTTCCCCTTGAGCCAATAATAAGTCTCGGACAGCGCCGCCCACTAGATACAAATGCCAGCCGCGTTTTTCTGCTTCTGTAGAGGCATTTGCTAGTAAAGCTTGTAAAGCTGGAGTTAGACGACTATTGAGTAAATGCCGCAATGAATAGTTAATAGCCAGGGAATTATCGGCATTTTGGCTCAGGTTTCGGGTTTTTTCTTGGTGCATTTCCCGCAAGATATCAGTGCGCGTAACTATACCTACCAGTTGCCCCGATGCTAAAACGGGCAAGCGTCCAATATCGTAAGTTACCATCAAATCCTGGATTTCCGGTAACGTGGTTGTGGGACTAATAGTTTTTACATTTGTAGTCATGTAGCCCTTTACGGGCGCATGACTAAAGCCATGATGTAAAGCAATATCAATATCTCGGCGCGATACAATCCCGACTAATTCGCCCCCCGCATCAACTACCGATAAGCCCGAATGACCGTAGCGCAAAAGAATTCTTTGGGCTTCCGCAATGGTAGTTTCTGGCAAGATAGTACGGACGGGAGATGACATCAATTCTCGCGCTGTGGGTGGCTGGGGAATTTGGTTAATAAAAGTGTCTACCAGTTGCTTGATGGTATTTTCTGGGTTTACTCCCCGCAAAGATAAAGAGGCTGCTTGCGAATGACCGCCGCCACCCCAAGGTTGAAACAAAGTATTTAGATTGGTTTGGGGAATTTGCGATCGCCCAATTACTGTTAACTTGTCTTCATAGCTTGCCCCTAATAGCATTGCATCGCTTTCGGTTAGCTGCATTAACTGAGAAATTAACCCTGATAACCCCGGTATATGGTCAGAAGTTTTTAGCCATACCCAAGCAACGCTGTAACCGTCGATTTTTGTGGTTTCCAAGCTGTTGATTGCGATCGGTAGTAGTGCCTGTAATTGTTTGGATAAACCCGGCTCTAGGTACTCGTTAACCACTTGTAAAGAAGCTTTTTGCCGCATCAACCACGCCAACGCTTGGGCATCTCGTGCGGTAGCTTGAGGAAATATCAATGAACCCGTATCTACATGAATGCCCAAAGCCATTACAGTCGCTTCGGCAACGGTGAGGTCAATATTGGCGGTTTGCAATTGCTCGACAATTAGCGTTGTTGTTGCCCCAACATCGGCTATTACTGTTTCTGTGGCAGGAATATCTAGCTGAGTATCCAAATGATGGTCGTAAACGATTAACGAACCCAACTGTGGCAAATCTAACCATTCGGCGGCGACTCCCAAGCGATCGCGCTTTTGCGTATCTACGACTACTAACCGTTTTATTTGTTCGGGATTGACAGCGCGGCGCTCAATAATTGCATACTCATCTTTATGCAATGCCAAAAAATCCCGTACTACCTGATGACAGCCTCCAGGAAGCACAATTCGGCTACCTGGCAATAAGCGCGTCAATCCTACTGCCGCTCCCAGCGTATCAAAATCTGCGGTGGTATGGCACAAAATTAGATCCATGCAGGCAAAAATTCTTTCTCTACTCTTACCTTCTATATTGGTGCAATTTCTGATAGCGTAACTATAGGAAATGCTAGAAACATAGCAAGCTTTATACTCAAATTTTTTATCCCCCTAGGAGAAATATCGATGTTTACAATCTTATTCCAAATTGCTTTATTAGCCTTGGTTGCCTTGTCTTTCGCAATGGTAGTTGGCGTTCCCGTTGCCTATGCAACTCCTCAAAGCTGGAACGAATCTAAAAGATTGCTGTGGTTAGGCTCTTTTACCTGGATTGGGCTAGTATTTTTGGTAGGTGCTTTAAACTTCTTGGTAGCTTAAGTTAGGCTGTAGCTATTAGCTTGGGTTTTAGTCCATATTTGCTCTTGAAGCTAATAGCTAATTTTTGCGTTGTTATTTATGTGAGAGATATTGATGGCAGTTTTTGAGGGGACTTTTACTCAAACCGAACCGTTGCGACTAGCAATAGTAATTGGGCGATTCAATGACTTGATTACAAATAAGCTATTGGAAGGCTGCCAAGATTGCTTGAAACGTCACGGTGTAGACCCTAATCCTCATGGTACTCAAGTAGATTACTTTTGGGTTCCGGGTAGTTTTGAAGTTCCCCTAGTCGCCCATCAAGTAGCTCTGACTCGGCGCTATGATGCGATTATTTGTTTGGGTGCAGTAATTAAAGGTCAAACTCCCCATTTTGACTATGTAGCTGGGGAAGTTGCTAAAGGTATTGCTTCCGTTGGATTTCAAACTGGAGTTCCGGTAATTTTTGGCATTTTGACCACCGATACTATGCAGCAAGCGATGGAAAGAGCAGGCATTAAAAGCAATAAAGGCTGGGATTATGCCATGAATGCCCTAGAAATGGCGAGTTTGATGCGTAGTTTTCGCTCCGACAGTGACTACAATAGTCAATTGCCACCATCCTTAAAAAGTGCCTCAGCCCAGCTAAGTGAGTTGTCATCGGCGGAATAGCTTGACAAACTCTCAATAGTTTGAGAAAATGAGTTTTACGGTCAAAGACTGCGGGTATAGCTCAGTGGTAGAGCGTCACCTTGCCAAGGTGAAAGTCGCGCGTTCGAATCGCGTTACCCGCTTAGAAAACTTATTTTGAAACATCGCCAGGGCAGTAACTGCGACGTTGTGTAGGTCTATTGCAGGTTGCAATAACTCCAAAACTTTCAACAATAAGATAGAGTTGGTCATTTAAGTCTTGGAGTAATGGCGTTAATCTAAGCGATGACGAGTTTGGGCGGTTTGAATACGGTACGCCGCCCGATAAAAACGGTGATTATGCTTTTTTGCTGCATATTCTCAAGTCGCTAAAAAGTACAGGTAAGGCGGCGGTGATTTTGCCCCATGGGGTGTTGTTTCGCGGCAATGCGGAAGCCCGGATTCGGCAGAATTTGGTGCCTCAAGGCTACATTTTGGGCATTATTGGCTTGCCTGCGAATCTGTTTTATGGGACAGGGATTCCGGCTTGCATTATTGTTATTGACAAAGCTAATGCTGGTAGCCGAGAAGGTTTGTTTATGGTGGATGCAAGCAAAGGTTTTATCAAAGACGGGAATAAAAACCGATTGCGAAGCCAAGATATTCACAAAATTGTTGATGCTTTTACCAGACAGCTTGAGTTACCTAGATACAGCCGGATGGTTAGTTTGGCGGAGATTGCTAAAAATGACTACAACCTCAACATTCCGCGCTATATCGATTCTAGTAACCCTGAAGATTTGCACGATCTGGGCGCTCACTTAAACGGCGGTATTCCTGATGCGGATATCAATGCGTTGCAAGGGTAATGTTCTAGACGTGTGGAGATTGGTTCATATAGCGCGTCCGAATTCGTAGCGGTTGATGAACAATCCAATTACGGTATCGTGCATCTGTTCAGACTTAGAAAAACAAATTGTTTTGCGAGCTAAACGCTTAATCCTAGTTCTCAGAGTCAAATGCTTACGCTCAATCCGCTGTGTATTCGCTTTGCCAACGGTGTGATGTTGTCGATCTAATAGTCGCAAGTATGCCCCCCAGCTATCGGTGTAAAACTGCCTAATCGAGAATGGTGCTAACAGTTGCTGGAGTTGTTTTAGAGCCACATCTTCATGAGTTGCCAACACATAAGCGAGAACTTTACCACTGCGATGGTCAATGGCATGCCACAGCCATCGTTGATGTCGTTTCGACCCCACAAAACTCCACATCTCGTCCATCTCGGCTTCCTCTACTCGCACCACCATCACAGCACTCTTTTGATATTCTTGCTGTTCCAAAACAGATGTATTCACTTGCTCTAAATGCTTCGACTTTTTTTTAGCGTCTCAATCAAGGTCGTTGGGCTGACCTTGAGAACCCGTGCAGTATCTCGGATCCCACTGCCATTCATCGCCATATCGCTGATTTGTTGCTTGACTTCACTTAAGCGTCTCTGGTAGCTAAGATTTAAAATAAATGACCGAGATTATTGTTAGCGATACATCTGCGATTAACAACCTTGCAGCGATTGACTCTTTGTACTTGCTTCAACAACTTTATGAAACAATCATTATCCCGGATGCAATCTATCGAGAACTGACCGATCCTACTTTTCCAGTTGCAGGAGCAACGGCAGTTCAAACCCTTGAGTGGATTCAAACTCGCTCAGTTGGAGATCGTACAATTATTGATGCCCTTAGTAATGAACTCGACCCTGGCGAGGCGGAGGCGATCGCTTTAACCTTGGAACTGAAAGCCGATCGGGTTTTGATCGATGAACGGCAGGGTCGTCGTCTGGTTGCAGCTAGGCTCAATCTTGGCTACATAGGAATTTTGGGCATTTTAGTGGAAGCAAAGAGTCAGAGGTTGATTCCGGCGGTGAAACCACTATTAGATGCTTTACGTGATCGCGCTGGCTTTGGGATTGCTGCACCTTTGTATAACAGCGTTCTCCAGCTTGTTGAAGAAGAAGGAAATGAGTGATTATCAATTACCAGAAGGGTATAAGCAGACTGAAATCGGGGTAATTCCTGAAGATTGGGATGCTACTAGGCTGGGTAATGTAGCTGAAGTCACTATAGGGCAATTACCAAAGGGAACTTCTTACAACAGAGATGGTTACGGGTTGCCTCTTAATCAATGGTCCAACTGAATTCACGAAGAAACATCCTATTAAGGTTCAATGGACAATCGAACCAACAAAACTATGTAAATCTAGTGATTTACATAGTTTTGTTCGCGGAAGCTCGACTGGACGGATGAACATTGCGAATGACGAATTTTGCATTGGTAGAGGAGTGGCGGCAATCCGAGCCAATCCTAGAGCTAATACAGAATATTTAACATACCAGGTTCATCTAGCGATAGAGAAGTTACTTGCTCTAAGCGTTGGTTCGACCTTTCCAAGCATTGATGGCAAGGCAATTAAGTCAATTCTTATTCCATGTCCGGGAATAGAAGAACAACGATCGCTTGCCTAAGCTTTATCTGACGTAGATGCCCTAATTGCCGCCCTAAGTAAGCTAATCGCCAAAAAACGCGACGTCAAAACCGCCACCATGCAGCAACTCCTCACGGGCAAAAAACGCTTACCGGGGCTTGGTGAAGGACAAGGTTATAAGGAAAGTGGGATCGGTTTGATTCCTGAAGATTGGGAAATTAGACAATTAAAGAATGCGTTAAGAAGCATTCCACAATATGGAATTAATGCTGCTGTTCCTTATCGGAATAGCCTGCCAGTTTATATTCGGATTACCGATATATCTGAATTTGGTTACTTTCAACCAGATATGTTAGTTAGTGTTAATCAACACAATTTAGAGCAATATTATCTTGAAGACGGTGATTTAGTTTTTGCTAGAACTGGCGCAAGTGTTGGCAAGTCGTATCTTTATAAATCTGCTGATGGACGACTTGTTTTTGCTGGCTTCTTAATTCGTGTAAAACCAGATAAAAATATACTGCTGCCAAATTATCTTTCTCAGTAAGTAAGAACAAAATTGTATTGTATTGGGATTGGGTTCAATTAATGTCTATGCGTAGTGGTCAGCCTGGAATCAACGGGAATGAGTATAGCCAGTTATTAGTTCCGTTACCAGAAATAGAAGAACAACGCGCGATCGCAAGGGTACTATCTAATATGGATAATGCGATCGCACTTTTAGAATCCCACCAAGCCAAAACTAAAGCTATCAAACAAGGCATGATGCAAGAACTCCTTACTGGACGGACGCGGCTAGTATGAGCGCCAAAGATATTTTCCATGAAGCCGTCGAGCGGGGCTTAGAAAAAGACCAGTGGCAAATCTCTAGCGATCCGCTAGAACTAGAATGGGAAGAAGTTAAAGTTAAAATTGATCTAGCTGCCGAAAGGTTAATTGCCGCCGAGCGAGGCGAAGAAAGAATCGCTGTCGAGATCAAAAGCTTCATCGGCACATCAGCAATTAGTGACTTTCATACCGCCCTGGGACAGTTCCTCAACTATAGAATCATGATAGAGGTCAAAGCGCCCGACCGTCAGCTTTATTTAGCTATTCCCCTGGAAGCTTACGAAACCTTCTTTCAGAGCCGCTTTGCTCAGGTTGCCATTGAACGACATCAGCTAAAACTAATTGTGTATGACCCAATTGCAGAGGAGATTGTGACATGGATAAGTTAGATCGTTATCGCACTTGTATCCAAAATCTTTTGGAGCAATATAGCCAGTCCAAATTTCAAGATGAAGAAATCGAGAACGAACTTTTTTTCGATACTATTCGCGATCGCTATCAGCTAATGCGCGTTGGCTGGAAAGGTTTGAGCCGCGTTTATCACACCGTCCTTCACTTCGATATTAAAGATGGCAAAGTTTGGCTTCAGCAAAACACCACCGATATTGATGTAGGGGAAGAATTGATCGATATGGGGGTTCCTAAAGAAGACATCGTTTTAGGTCTACATCCTGCTTATAAGCGACCTTACACAGGCTACGGAGTCGCCTAACAATCGTCTTGAGAAGTAAGTTTATACCTCAACTTAGGAAGCGAAAAAATGCTTTACTTAGGATTAGTCTGGACATTTGACTAGACAGTGGCTAGAGTAGATGTACCGTAGGTATTGGCGGCAGTCAAAATAGTCAGCAATCATCGATCGCGATCGGCGTTTAAATCCGCTCAATATTCGTCAGCAATTGGGTATTTCTCAAGAGCGCATGAGCAACTTACTGAAAGTTAGCAGCAAAACAGTAACTCGATGGGAAAAAGAGGAACGATTACCAAACGATGCGGAGGCGCTTTCGCGTTTAGCCAAGCTTAAAGAAATTACTGAATTAGGGCTAGTGGTTTATACCGCCGTTGGGTTTCAAGAGTTCTTAAAAACACCTTTGCCAGTTTTTGGGGGACGCAGTGCTTTCGATTTGCTGCAATCAGGTGATTACGAAACTGTCCTTAGTGCGATCGCAGCAGATTTTGAGGGAACAGGTTTTTAAACTATGCCCCTCCAGGCTCATATATTACCCTGGGCAGGTTTCGCTGTTCGACACCTCCCTGATACCCCTGGCAAGTCTTACGATATATACGATTTCAGATATTGCAGTCGCAGCAACGAAAATCGTTGGAATATTGCCGGGGAATCAACCCTATACTTAGCAAAAGAAAAAAACGTTGCCCTAGCTAAGTACGCCCGACACTTTAAAGTTGACCGTACACCGGAACTTGCAGCCCAAACTTACCGCCGTCAGGTTTTTCGTTTTAAAGTAGAGCTAGATTATGTTCTCGACCTAACAAATTCCCAAGTTTGGGCAGAACTTTCTTTAGAAACAGTACCAGATTGTTTTAAAGATAAAAATATTGCCCGTTCAACGGCGAACTTTATCCGCTTTGCGACCTTAACTCAAGCAATTATTGTTCCTTCTATTGCCTTTCTAGATAACTAATACCAATTCTTTATGAAGCTGCGCTAAATAAAGCTTCAAGGATGAAATTGTAAGAAGTGAGAGAAGCAATCGTCTCAGGAGTGATGGCAAGGAGTGCATCAGTTAACTTCTGCTGTAGTTGTGGGA
>NZ_JBYCCV010000024.1:0-51367 GCF_057473825.1 Aliterella sp. E5.1 | reverse complement strand
ATCCCTTGAACAGGTAGAAGATGTACTTTGCCAAGGCTTACTTGAACTTTCTTCTAATAGTGAGCGCCTGCGTTCAATGACTTTCTTCCCTCATCTTCAAATACTACCTCTGACCGCAACTTAGTATGAGGAATAAATCAAAGCGATCGCTCCTAATTGTTTAATATTAAATCGAAGCAGCGCTTTTCTAATTAAAAGAACACACTTATATCACAGCAGGTATTTAATTCAATACCTAGTTCATTCAACAATCAAAAAAGAGAACATCAAATCATGAATAATCTCACCTTTGTAATAGAAAAAGAACTACAGCATCAGGGTATGTGTGATGCTTCTGGTTCAGTTGCAATAGACGAGCATCGATTTCTCGTTGCCAACGACGAAGATAATATTTTGAAAGTCTATTCGTCTGAAAAGTCAGGTAAACATCTTCAAAGCATTGATACAAATAGTTATTTCATTAATAATCCTCCTAAAGATGAAGTTGATATTGAAGCAGTTACACAACTGAATGGAATCTTATACTGGATAACATCCCACGGCAGAACTAAAAAAGGAAAACGCGAAGAAGAACGGCATCAATTTTTTGCTAACAAAATTACTAATTCTAGCCAACCAGTTCTCAAACAGGTTGGCAAGTCTTATACACAACTTGTACTTCAAGATATGCTACAAGAAAGCAGCCTTAAAAAATACAACTTAGAAAAAGCAGAAACTATAGCTCCTAAAGGGAAAGGTGGCTTAAATATTGAAGGGTTAACTACTACTCCTGAAGGAGAATTGCTTATCGGTTTTCGCAATCCCATTACTGATGGAAAAGCTTTACTTCTCCCTTTAAAAAATCCTCTCGAACTTATTCAACAAAACGAAGATAAATTTAGTGCCAGTTTTGGCGATCCCATAGAAATTGATTTAGAAGGCTTAGGAATTCGGAGTATTGAATACTGGGAATCTTACAAAGTCTACCTAATTATTGCAGGCGCTTATGACAGTAGCGATAAATTTGGTTTGTATTGGTGGTCAGGAAATGATGAGGAGAAGCCACAAAAAATCGAAATAAATGATTTGCCAGAGAAATTTCGCCCCGAATCAATATTGTTTTATCCAAATCAAAAAAATCGCTTTCAACTACTTAGTGATGATGGAGCAATTATTAGAATTGATAATAAGCCCTGCAAAAATATCGATGATAAAACTCATCCTGAAAAATATTTCCGAAGTGTGTGGGTTCAAGTGAGTCCAAGTTAAAAATATTACTTTCTATAAAATAACTTTGCATAGGAGTATTTTAGAAGTCAATGAAAATACATTTTTTAAGCAATCTACACGATCATCAAATTTCTAATATCAAAGTAATTGCAGAACTCTTACAGTAAAATGCAGCCTTAATTACTTCACTTACATAATCATTAATCATGACACAATCAACATCTACACAATTACCTAAACTTGTTACCCTTACTTGCTCTGGTGGTATTTCATTAGGTGCATATATGGGTGGGGTTTTCTATGAATTGGTCAAAGAGTCTGTAAAGGATAACCCCAAAATTACTATTAATATCATTACAGGTGCTTCTGCTGGTGCTATGTCTGGAGCAGTTGCTGCTTACTACTTGTTAGGAGGAGGTAGAGATAAATTATTTTCAGGCAAGGTAGAAGATGATTTATTCTATCAGGCATGGGTAGAAAAAGCTGACATGAAGTTCATCGAAGAACTTCAGCCGGAAGAAATTCAATCTAAAAACTTGAGCGTACTTTCAGGAGAAGCAATTAATAAAATTGCTGATGTAATTAAAGAGACTCCACCAATACCAGCAAACACAAAGCCACTGGCGCTTTTAATGACTGTTACTAACTTACAAGGTCTTCTTAAAAACCAAAGTGGTACTAAAGTAATTACTAATGCAGAAACTCGTGAGTTTAAGTTTAAACATGGTATAGATACAAATGATATACATGAGATGTGGGAGAAAGTAAAACTTAGTGCTAGGATTTCTGGCGCTTTTCCTGTTGCTTTTCCTCCTATTCCAGACACTTCAAATATTAAAAGTCCCAATTTTCAGAATTTAAGCGATGAGGATTATTTTGAACCAAATATTGACCCCAAAGTTTTTAAAAAATTAGTAAATGCTTATGTAGCTGATGATCGCTTAAAATTTCTGTACACTGACGGTGGTATTCTTGATAATCTACCAATTGGTAAAGCCATTGACTTTGAAACAAGGTTTCTTGAGTGGCAACAAGACGGAGAAATTAAGAGTGATCGCCAAATTGAAATTGACAAGAAAATTGAGCTTGAGCAGTTTTACGAGGTACTTGCAGAAACTCAACCTCAAGAATCATCTGAAAGAATGTATGTCTATGTTGTACCTGCACCTGTCAAAAATTTAGAGCGTTCCAAACGTCTGACAACAGGACATTTTTCTATGCTTGAAGTTGGGTTAAGTGGGTTGCAGCTTCCCAAAACAGAACAAGACTCAATTCAAATCGATGAAATTATTAGCCGTAATAAACTGGCTGCATATAAACAGCAATTAATCGAAGAAATCGACAACGGCTGTAGTGGAAATATAGAACAGGTCAAAGCAACTTTAGAAGATGCAATTCCTTATCGAAAGATTGAATTATCTCCAATCAGTCCAGCTATTGTTGGCAAAATTGTCGAAGAGAATATTGGTTCACTTAAACCTATTTTTGATAAGCTACCAAAGCACATTCAAGATTTCCTAATAGAAGGTAATGCGGAAGCTTTACTTGCTTCCGATTTTCTGGGAGCCTTTGGAGGATTTTTTAACAAAAGTTACCGCGAACACGATTTTCTTTTGGGTAGGTTGTGCGGATTGACATGGTTACATTTAAATTGCCCAGGTATGCAAATTTCTGAAAGTGAGATTGCAAGTCTTGTTAATGAGATAGAACAAAAAATTCTAGATTACGATCCTCAACCGTCCGATCTCAAGTTGAGCCAAAAAACTAGACTTGCTAGAATGGCTATTCGTGCCTTAAGAATAGTAGTAATTGAAGGAAAAATAGCAGAAAGAGAGACTCAAAAACTTATTGCTAATTTTTGGAAAGTCGTTTTTGGAATTTTCAGAATTTTGGCAATTATTACCCTCAGAACTCTCGAAGGTTTAGTAACTGTAATCATGAAAGTTTTGGAAGCATTTGGTTTCTAAATTTTTTTTGGTTAAATTGCATCGTATAAAAAGTGATCACTTGTTTTTAGTAAATACACAATAGGCAGTGAATTATGACAAAAGATGTAAATAAAGAAATAGAAGACCAAATTAAAAGATGGCATCACAGTGCAATTACCTTACATTCTACATACATAAGTTTAGGAATAATTTCGGTAGTTTCATCTGTAATAATTGCTACTTTTACTGAACGGCTTCAACCATTTTGGCTCAAAGTTTTTGCTGCTACAAGTGCCACCTCAGTAGCATTAATCAAAACAACAGATGTGGGACGTAAAGGTAACGGTTTTCGTCAAGCTCACAGACATTTAAGAGTAGCAGAACTACGATTTAATACAGGTGAAAGTTCTATTCAAGATTTAACTAAAGCCTTTGCAGAAGCTGAATTAATGATAGGAGATGTAGTAGTTGCAGTTCGAGATTTACCGGAACTACAACAATAACCATTCACGTTCTTTTAATCAGGAAATTATGCAAACAACTGTTAAAGCCAACAATATTGACATTTATGTAAAAACCTTTGGCGATCGCACACATCCCGCCGTACTCTTAATTATGGGATTAGGTTGTCAGTGTCTCAACTGGTTTCCTTACTTCTACGAGCCAATAGTAGAGCAAGGTTACTATGTTATTCGTTTTGATAATAGAGATATAGGCTTATCAACCTGGAGCGATGCTAATGGCTGGGAAAAACATCCCTATTTTTTAGACGATATGGCTACTGATAGCGTAGAGTTGCTCACAGCATTGGAGATTGACAAAGCGCACGTTATTGGTGTATCAATGGGAGGAGCGATCGCCCAACGCATGGCTATTAGCTACCCCGAACAGGTTTTGTCTCTTACTTCTATTGTCTCTTTTGCAGATGCGTCAGCTTTGAGTAAGAGCAATATATCATCTCTATCTTTGTTAGCTAAAGTCCCATCATTAGAGGAATATTTGGGGTTTTGGTCGGCGCTGGTTGGTACAATTTATCCCCTCGACATCCCGCTCTATACCCAATTGTACAAAGACAGTGTACAAGAGAGTAAACGTTACAACCCTAATTGTATAACTCATCAACTGGGTGCGATCGCTCGTTCAAGTTCACCAGACTTAGCAAAGATCGACGTTCCTACTCTCATTCTCTACGGTACAGCCGATCCTTTAATTCCCGCTACTCATGCGGTGGAGTACGCCAAATTAATCGCTGGTTCTCAACTATTCAAAATGGACGGTGTCGGACACGATATCCCCGCCGGAATTTGCGATCGCATTCATCCAGAAATTTTCAACTTACTTAAAAGGAGTTAACTTACTATGTCTAACGAAATCGAAGTTGTAAGAGCAAAATTTATTGAATATTCAGAGGTATTTAACAAGCTCGATCCTAGCTTAATACCTCCTTTCTTTAATCTGGGTTCTATACTGATAACTACAAAGGTCGTAGCTACAATGGCTAAAGAACAAGAGGTTTTGGGTGTCTTTACCCAATTTATGAACTCTTTACGCGATCAAAACTTTACTCGCAGCCAACTAGATGTAGATAACCTCAGCACAAAAATGTTGAGTGAGAATATTGCGATTGTCAGTGGCACGGCGATTCGCTATAAAAAAGATTCAGAAACAGACACAAAAGAAGTAGAGCTTGAGCAGATCGGCGTTACTTACACTTTCCGCAAAGATGATGTCTGGAAAATTGTCGCTGGCATTATTCACGAGCCAAAAAATGCGATTACTTTATAATCCCTAACTAATACTCCCTCTCCCCGCCGACAGCTTCAAATTCAAGATAGATAAGCCCAAAATTGCCAAAAATAGCACTAAACCAATCGTGCAAGCATAACTAATTTCGAGGTTTTGAAAGGCTTGTTCGTAGAGGTAATAAACTATTGTTTTGGAGCTATCGCGCGGTCCTCCTTTGGTCATAATAAAAATTTCCTCAAAAACCTTAGTAGCTGAAATTGCTGAGATTACAGCTACCAAAACTATATAAGGCTTCATCAAAGGAACTGTAATATCCCAATGCTTAGAGATACCGTCAGAGCCATCTATGGCGGCGGCTTCATACAAGTCTGCGGGAATTGCTTGCAGCCCTGCAAGGTAAATAACCATGTAGTAGCCCAACCCCTTCCATATTGTTACTGCCATCACGCTAAATAGCGCTAATTGAGGACTTGTTAGCCAGCCAAGCCCCTCTTTAGCAGAAAAAACACTTTTAATTATTTGATTGAGTAAGCCATTTTCTGCATACAGCCAACTCCAAGCAATCCCAGCAACTACTGTAGAAATTACAACAGGCGTATAGAAAGCTGCCCTAAACCAATTCATACCCCGGAGTTTTTGGTTAACTAAAATTGCGATCGCCAATGGTGCAATTACCAAAATTGGTACGACACCAATTAGATAAATTACAGTATTTTGCAAAGTTTTCCAAAACACGCGATCACCAAACAAACGCTTAAAATTTGCCAACCCTACCCACTGCGGTGGCTGAGTAATATCGTACTCGTAGCGGGTAAAGCTGAGATAAAAGGCTTGCAATGCTGGCAAAAATACCGTTATTCCCAAAATCAACAGCGCGGGAAGCAAAAATAAATAGGGAGTCAAGCGCTGAATTAACACCCGGTTTGCAGAGATGGTTTTTTGCATTAGTTTGGCTCATTAAAATTAACTGCAAGTTTTACCACTTGTCTTTTGACTTGTTTACAGCGTTCAACCCAAAATTAGTAGCAGTATCTGTACAAGATCTACTAGATGAAGGAGAACGCATGAAGAGAATATTATCAGTCATAATACTTGTTATGGTGACTTTTGCTTTTAGTTCCCCCACTCTAGCTGCCGATGCGGCTCAAGGAGCAAAACTTTTTACAGCCAATTGTGCAGCCTGTCATTTGGGCGGACGCAACGTAATTGTTGCAACTAAAACTCTAAAAAAAGATGCTTTAGAAAAGAATAATATGAACTCAATTGCAGCAATTGTGACTCAGGTACAAAATGGTAAAAATGCCATGCCTGCCTTTAAAAGTCGTTTAAATGACCAACAGATTAAAGATGTAGCTACTTACGTTCTAGAACAAGCAGACAAAGACTGGAGTTAAACATGAGTTACCTCTATCGATGTATTTTCAGTGTGGTAATAGCGATCGCTTTTTTTTGTTTTTCTCCTCCTGCTCAAGCGCAGACATTATTTGATGTAGGAGTAAAAGAGCTTGTTAACGGCAATTATCCCGCCGCTATTACTGATTTTACTAGGGCAATCGAGCTTAATGAAAATGTCGCAGAGGCCTATGGCGATCGCTGTAGCGCGCGAATTGAGTTAGCAGATTACCAGAGGGCAATTGCTGACTGTACTCAAGCAATTACCCTGGCAAAGAATCCGACAGAACCTTTACTTAGTCGCTCTATTGCCTACTACCGCCAAGGAAATTATCTAGATGCCGTCGCCGATAGCGATCGCATAATTGCTCTACATAAGTGCGATTTTCGCGGCTATTACAATCGCGCCCTTGCTTATGCAGGGCAGAAAAATTACCTCCAAGCCATTGCCGATCTCAATCGAGCTTTGGTACAACTTCCCCACAATTCTCATTCTCTCTTAGCTAATATTTATACCGATAGAGGGCTGGCGCGGTTTGAACTTGCCGACTATCAAGCAGCTATGCAAGACTTTTCTCTTGCTATTCGGCTCAATCCTCTTGGCGATCGAGCTTACTATAATCGAGGTTGTACTTGCTTTCGCCATGGCGACTATCAAAATGCGATCGCTAACTTTACAACTTCTTTGCAACTCAATCCAAGCAATGCCCAAGCTCATGTAAATAGAGGTATTGCCAGGCATCAGCTAGGCTACCAGCAAGCAGCTATTGAAGACTTACAGCAAGCCGCCCAAGACTTTATTCGCCAACAAGATCGATCGGCTTATCAAAAAACTTTAAACTCAATTGAGCAAATCCAACAAATATTAGGATCGGAATTTGAAGTAGTTGATGCCTAAATTACTCCTAAAATTCAGTCATCATGGAGTAGTTGCCATCAGTCACGTCCCCAACTTATGAGAGCCAAAATTGAAGATATGGTTCTTTACATCCATAAAGAAGATGTACCGGAGTTTAAAAAAGGCGGCTCGGTAGTAAGAAATAGTTATTTTTGGGCATTACGCTCTATTGCTGGACAAGCTTACCGCAATCGTGACTGGGAATACGAAGCCGAGGTATGGGTAGCATTATCTCGGATGCTATTATCATTTAGCGAATCTAGATATTTGGGCTTAAGCGAAACTATTTTAGAATTTCCGCGCAGCCAGGAGCAAATTCCTGAGGTGCTGCGGAGTATTTCTACTTGGGAGTAATAATTTTGTTTGTTTTTAGGTAATTACACTATCAAAGTCTCCTTAAATCCCGCGCATAATAGGTACACACCCTTGGTAGTTATTAGTACCGAATATGCACGCTCCCAACTTAAGCAAATTTACTGCTTCAATTGCAATTACTTCTATATTGTTTCTAGCTAGTAGTGCGGGGGCGCAATCTCAACAACCTACTTTTAACTTGGACAGAGATATCAAAAAAAATACTGTATGTTCCTTTATTACAGGTAATAACGTCAATATTCGTAGTGGAGCAGGCAATCGTTACAAAACTGTTGCCAAGCTTAATCGCGGCGACGGTGTAAGAGCTACTTATAAAAAAGGAAATTGGGTGCAAATTACCGCTACAGTATCTGGAACTATTCCCAATGAAACTTTTAAACCCCTTAAAGGTTGGGTATACAACGCTTATATTAATGGCTGTTCGGAAGATCAATTTGACAGATGGCGCTCTTGAGTTAGGAGTTTCTAACTGATTAGTTATGCTTGGCGACTAATTCTATGAGAGTGATTTGATATCAAACTTCATACCCAATTGTTTTAGGATTCATTCTAAAGAAAGATCGTTTAAGAGTGTAATCCTTGGTACATTGCGTGTAACCCCAATTAAATAGGACAAACCTATGAATAATCCCATCGGTGGCGTTATTCCTCCTCAGCCACCAATCGATCCTCAATCCAACGCTCACGAACTCAAATCGCGTCTAGAGTGGGGAGAGCCAGCTTTTACAATTCTCGATGTCCGCGATCGCATGGTCTATAATGACGGTCATATCATGGGTGCTATGTCCATGCCTATGAACAAATTAGTAGAAATTGCTAAAAATACTATTGCTCTAAGCCGCGATATCTATATTCACGGCGAAACCGACGCAGAAACAGCCCAAGCCGCCCAACAACTCCGCAGTGCTGGTTTTGAACATATATCTGAACTAAAAGGTGGTTTACCAGCCTGGAAAGCTATCGGTGGTCCAACCGAAGGTATCATCGAGTCTAGAACTCCCGCAGGTGCGGATGACTACAACGTAGTTTCTAGAATGCAAAATCACGCTGAAACTCAGAAAAAAGACGTATAAATTGAGATTGCAAGGAATCTAAACTAATCCTTGTCTTCTAATTCAATAAGTTGCTAGTCCAAAATACTCATTTAATTAACATAAAAATACCCATTTCCAAAATCAATTTGGAAATGGGTATTTTTATTTGAGTAAGTGTAAGTGAGAACACATTATCAAAATGAATAAATACATATAAATAGGACATTACTCATTAATTAAGCAAAATTCTGAGAAATATTTCAAAAAGTTTGTAAATATTAAAGTTGTTTGTTACATTATGAGCAAGAAAATTAATAAATATAAAAATTATGTCTCAGTTTTTAGGAATGATTCCCACACCGCCACCATTTAAAGATAAATCGCTAGTTTTTGAATTAAAAGCACGGCTAGATTGGGGCGAACCAGCATTAACAATTATTGATGCCCGCGAGCGCAGCGAATTTAATTTTCGGCATATACTAGGCGCTATTCCTATGCCCATGTCAGAACTCGTAAGCCGCGCTCAGTCATCTTTAGAAAACAGCCGCGATATCTATATCTACGGTGAAACCGATGAAGAAACAGCCCAAGCTGCGGCAAACTTGCGCAATGCAGGCTTCCAAAATGTCTCTGAACTTAGAGGTGGCGTTGCTGCTTGGCGGGCGTTGGATTACCCAGTAGAATCAATTTCGTCGCAAGTAGCCTAAGTTAATTGGTGGAGCTTTGTTCTTGGCAATGGATAATAAACACGGCTGTTGCCAAGCAGTTAATTGAAGCCGGAGCAACGATTCTTGATGTTCGCAGCCAAATCTCTTGGAGATTTGGACATATACCAAATGCGAGTTGCGTAAATTGGCAGCAGTTTTCCCAAAAAACTCCACCAAATAAAGGCAAGTTATTAGACAATTCTCAAGCTTTAGAGCAACTCCTGCGTCAACTGGGCATATCAAACAATAAGCCTGTAATTGTAATTGGCAATCCAACTCACCCTCTGCATTTTGGGGAAGAAGGGCGAATTGTCTGGATGTTACACACTTTGGGACATTCCCAAGCAGCTTTTGTTGATGGTGGGCAACAGGCACTAACTAAAGCTGATATAGCGCTGGAAATGTGGGGAAGTAAACCAAAACAAGTAGGCGATTTCAAGATTAATCGTACAACCGCTTGGGAAATTCAAACCCATCAATTGCAATCTAGTCTGGCAAATCCCCAAAGCCTAATGGTCCTTGACAATCGCGAAGCAAGAGAATATTTTGGGCATACTCCTTATGGGGAAAAGCGAGGCGGACACATACCTGGGGCAGTACATTTTTACTTTAAAGATTTATTGCAACCTAATGGTTATTTGCTCTCCCCTGAGCAGATAGACTACAAGCTTAAACAAGCAGGAATCGAAAAGGGCAGCAATCAGGAAGTTATTACTTATTGCACAGGCGGCATTCGTTCCGCTTTTTTTGTCGCCGTGCTAGTTAATTTAGGCTATACCAACGTCAAAAACTACAGTGGTTCAATGTGGGAATGGTCGCAAGCCGAAAACTCCAGCTATCCGCTTGTAAATTAAGCAGCTAATACTCAACTATTTTCCCCAACTAACAGCAAACCCGCGTAAAATTAGTTGCACGTATTCGGTTGACTTAGGAATTTTTATTAATGCCAGCAGCAGTAGGAACAATTGAAGCTTTAGGATTTCCGGCAGTGCTTGCCGCAGCAGATGCAATGGTTAAAGCTGGTGCAGTAACCCTAGTCGATTACAATTTAGCGGAAAGCGGACGGTTTGTAGTTAGTATTCGGGGTAAGGTTTCAGAAGTCCAAATTGCTTTAGCGGCGGGAATTGAAGCAGGCGCAAAAGTTTTTGGAGAACAAGCAATGACTTACTATATTGTGGCTAATCCGCCAGAAAACGTCGAAAGCGTTTTACCAATTCATTACACCGCAAAAGTAGAAGAATACAGAGTGTAGTTTATTGGTAGCTTTTGGCAAGAATTTACTAAGCTAAGGCGCGATCGCACTACCAAATGTTCGTACAATGATTGTTTGGCTTTACATACTCTATTAATCTTAGGAGATTTTTCATGTCGTCAGCACAGGCAGTTGGATCGATTGAAACGAAGGGTTTTCCGGCGGTTTTGGCGGCATCAGACGCGATGGTCAAAGCTGGTCGAGTTACATTAGTTGGCTATTTAAGAGCCGGAAGCGCGCGTTTTACTGTCAATATTCGGGGGGATGTTTCGGAAGTCAAGGCGGCTATGGAGGCGGGTATTGCTGTAGTAGAGAAGGTTTATGGCGGCACTTTGGAATCTTGGGTAATTATTCCTCGTCCTCATGAAAACGTTGAAGCAGTTTTACCTATTGGCTATGGTGATGATGTGGAAATGTTTAGAGAATCCCTAGATAGACCAGCTATTAGAGGATCGCACTAGAAAATACATTTATTAAATGTTTAATTTAAAAACATAATAAATTGCTATTAGTGTAGAGATGCTTACAACGTCTCTACTACCATCAACTTTCTTAAATGTCTTGTGTCTCAATTATTATTCCTACTCTTAATGAAGCAAGCTGTTTAGAGCGCACTCTGCACCAATTGAGTATTCTCGATCCTCCAGCCAAGGAAATATTAGTAGTAGATGGTGGGAGTAAAGATGAAACGGCAGCAATTGCCAATAAAGCAGGCATCAAGGTCTTAAGTTGCCAACCCCCAGGGCGAAGTCTTCAAATGAATTATGGAGCAAAAGCTTCTACGGGGGAGATATTGTGTTTTCTTCATGCTGATACTTGCGTACCTGACGATCTAATCGCCGTAATTACCGCTACTTTAGAAGACAAAAGTATTGCAGGAGGCGGGTTTATTTCTTTAATGACAGGTTTCCAGACTACCCGTTGGGGAGTATCGCTACACAACTACTTAAAAACTTACTATGCCCCGTTAATATTTCGTCCCCACCTGTTTTTTAAAGGACTGCGCTTGTTATTTGGCGATCAGGTAATGTTTTGTCGTCGCGCCGATTTTTGGGATTGTGGCGGCTTTGATGAGGCTTTACCTATATTAGAAGAAGCTGACTTGTGTTTGAAGCTAGTACGGCGGGGACGTATTCGTCAAGTAAATCGAATAGTCATGTCAAGCGATCGCCGTGTGGCACATTGGGGTACATTCAAGGCTACAGGCATATACCTTTATATTGGGTTATTGTGGGGCTTAGGTGTTTCACCAAGCTATTTAAAAAAGTTCTACGAGGATATTCGTTGATTCGGGGTTAAAAAGGGATGGGTTGGGTTATTTAGAGCGCGAGTTCTTTTTCCTAGGGAGTTAAAAGCTTTGCAAACACAAGCTCTCAAACGCATACGGCTAATTATCAATCCAGTTTCTGGCGACGACGAGCCAAATTTGATGAAATTGCCAGAAATTATTGCGGCAATGGATGCGGCAGGAATTAGAGCCGATATTGCCTTTACTGACCCCGATAATTCCCCAGCTTTGATTGCTCAAAAAGCGATTGAGGAAAATTACGAATTAGTAGTAGTTGCTGGGGGAGATGGTACGGTGGGCGAAGTTGCCAAGGGATTACTGCGATCGTCCATTCCGCTAGGAATTATCCCTATTGGCACTTACAACAATATTGCGCGTAGTTTGAGCATTCCCACCGATTTAGTTGCAGCGTGTCAGGTAATTGCGCGTGGTCAAATCAAAAGTATTGATGTCGGTCAAGCTAATAACGAACATTATTTTTTTGAAGCGGCAGGAGTGGGGCTAGATGCTGCCCTTTTTCCCATTGGTGAAGAAATCAAAGGCGGTCGGTGGGGACAAATGCTGCAAGCGGTTCGATTAGCAATAAATTACAAACCGCAACGGCTAAGAATTGAGTTTGACCGGACAATAGCCGAAGCCCGTGCAGCGACTTTTTTAAAGCGGCGGTTTGCGCGGCAAAAGCCCCTCGCAAAGCGAGAATTGCGGCTTTCTGCCTTATTAGTTGTAATTGCCAATGGCTCTTACTACGGTACTGGTTTTACCGTTGCTCCCGATGCCGCAATTGATGATGGCTTGCTGACAATTAGTATTTTCCGCAACTTTAGCAAATGGGAACTAATGCGTCACTTTTGGTCAATTAGCAAAGGTCAGCGTCAATATAGCCCCAAAATAGAGACTTATCGAGTTGCTGAAGTAAAATTGACTTCTGATGTCAAGATACCAGTTCATATTGATGGTCATCCCATTGGAGAACTACCTGTAACCCTGAAAGCAGTTAAGGATATGCTCAAAGTAATTGTGCCAAAAACTACCGTGATTCTACCTATTGATCGGGCTTAAGCGTTTAAATGCGATCACGCATTTTCCCTAAAATAGGATTGTTTAGTGCGATCGCTAATCTCTCTATTCACCCGACTTCAGACTGAGCTGAACTAACCATTTCTTGAGAAGCATCAGATTCTTTATTCATCAAATGCTGCACAACTAAAACTGAACAGGAAGCATGGTGAAGAACATAATTGCTTACACTTCCCAAAATTAATTCATTTATACCCGATCTGCCTCTGCGTCCCATAACTATCAGATCGGCTTGCCAATTAATAGCTAAATCGCAAATAGTTTTACCTGGACTGCCTTGATTTTGAGTAAATTCTGTACTAACTCCGGCGGCAATTGCTTGGTCAGCAAAACTTTGTAATAGGTTTAAACCTTGATTTTCAATCTCTTTGCATTGTTGTTGATAAATCTCCAGCGCTTTACTGCTTAGTCCTGCGTAGTAATCTCTACCAAAGCTTGTAGGCAGATAGGGCATCCCTTCTTCTGAAGATAAAACGTGCAGCAGCATGATACTCGCTCCTGTAGTTTTGGCTAAATCGAGAGCTTTATCAAAGACATTTCTACCAATTGTAGAGGAGTCAATAGCTACTAAAATTTTTGCAAACATAATAAACTTTCTCCCAATTACTTTAATTGAGTCCTTAGCTTTTTACAGCGCTTTGTCAGCCTATAATCTGCTAGTTTCTATTTGAAAATATGTTAATTTTACACAACATATGTTCCTGCAAAGTGCTTTTAACTTTACAAAAATCGCTTAGTATATGTGGGAAAACCTAACCATCATTAACACCAACCCCACTAACATACAAACCCAAATTATCAACGACCCCCAGCTAACAGACTGCCCTGGCTCACGTTGTTCTGTTCCAGTTAGCTTCTTGAGGATAGCCATTTGCCTTCCTCCATATTTATAAATTCTTAATTTTTAATCTAACCTAAAGGCTGCCAATAAGAGGTTGACTGCAATGAAAATTAAATACTATCAACAATAGTATAAGTTCAGGTTTAATATTGCTCTCAAGCAGCCCTAACGATGTAAAAGAGCAGCTTAATGTTCTGGTTGAGCGGCTGCCGATAAACTTTGCTACAACACCGAATAACTGTGGCAGTCTGCTCTAATCGGGTTGTTATGCCGCATTTCTATAGGTAACTGCCCGCATTCTGAAGCAGGCTCGGTTTTGTGAAGACTCATTCACCTGCTGCGGACTGGCTACACTAAACCACGTAGTCAATATTTTTCCTCCGCAGCAAGGGCTGATGTGAATTTAGCGAAATATGCAGCATCTGCAATTCGGTCGAGCAACAACATTTTACCGTCAGCATTCACAACAGATTCGTCGCCAAAATGCCCTTCCAATTCTTCACCATTGGACTTGGCCCGAATCCTTAATACTTCGTGATATATTATGTGTCCTGAATATACTTCTATAAGGTTGTACGCTTTAGCAAATTTAAACTCAATCTTAGAAAAGATAGACTCCCAAATATCTTGATGACAAAAGGATACCGATGCCTCATGCAGCTTATCATTCACAATATAAACCAGTCCTGGATGGAAAAGTTGTGCGATCGCTTTTGAGTTAGCCTGTTGTAATGCTTCAGCATAATCATTAAGCTATTGTGTACCAATAGATATTGTCATGAATTTTCTCCACTCGTTTAGATCCAACTCAAACTAAAGCATCTCCGCCATCTAACAGTAATGTTGTTCCTGTAACAAAACCATTATTCATGAGAAATACAACTGCATCCGCTACCTCCTCTGGTTTGCCAATTCTTTTAACAGGAAGCCTCTGGGCAATCTCTTGTACAATCTCATCTCGATTTTCACCGAATACTTTGTCGAGCATTTCAGTATCAATTACGCCCGCACAGACAGTATTGACTCGAATTGGAGATAGTTCAATTGCCAAATTTCGAGCGACTGCCTCAATTCCAGCATTAGCCGCTCCGGCAACTGCAAAATTAGGGTAGCCCCGCCGACCTGCTAAACCTGAGATAAAAGTGATTGAACCATTTATTGATATTCGTGAAATTGCTTGTTTAACAACGTGCAACGCTCCCCAAATCTTACTGTCTAAAGTCATGCCAAGTTGTTCCATTGTTGTTTCTACCAAAGAAGCAGTAGAAGCATCCTGAGCAGAAATGAATAGATGATCGAGGCTGCCGATTTCAGTAAATGCTTTAGCGACAGTTTCCTCATCCATCACATCAAGCACAGTAGTTGTCACTTCCCCTCCAATTGAAACCTTTGCTTGTTCGAGCTTGGTCGATGAACGTCCAAGAATCACCACCGATGCACCCTCAGCCTTAACCATTTTCGCAACAGCTAAACCAATTCCAGAGCCACCGCCAACCACCACAATCTTTTGACCAGATAACCGCATAGGTATCGCCTAAATTTCAACCTTTAAGGTTTAATTCCACCAGATCTCTACAGTGTACTCATGAATTAAGTTTAGATAAAGAAGGATTTTAGAAACTTTGAAATGAAAAATATTCATGAATAGGGCTATAATCTTTCTGTGGCTTGGGAGCAAATCATGGAAAAATTTAAAGCGATCGCAACCTTTTTGCGAGTCGTAGAAGCAAAAAGTTTTGCCCAAGCTGCTAATTTGCTTGAGCTAACGCCTTCTGCGGTTAGTAAGTCTATTTCGGCTCTGGAGGCTGAACTAGATGTTCAACTCCTGAAACGCTCGACTCGGACACTAAGCTTGACCCAAGATGGTGTTATTTTTTATGAGCGATGCCGGAGACTTTTCGATGAATATGATGAAATAGAAGCAACCTTACGGGGTACATACCAAGCTCCTCAAGGACGTTTAAGAGTTGATATGCCAATTGTTGTGGCAAGGTTCATTGTCTTGCCTGCACTGTTGGAATTTTTGCATCGATATCCGCAGGTGCAATTAGAACTAGGCGTTAACGATCGGCCAATTGACTTGATTCAGGAAGGCTATGATGCAGTTGTGCGAATTGGCAAATTGAAGGACTCTAGATTGCTAATGCAGTCGCTTTCAACAATTCGGTTATTTACCTATGCGTCACCGGACTATTTGGTGAGATATGGAGAACCCGAAACACCTGAAGCTCTATTGCAGCATAATTGTCTTGCCTATACTTACAGACCATCGGGGCAATTAGCAGATTGGTTGTTTGAGCGCGATGAAGCACGATTTTCTCTGTCGGTGACGGGAAGTTTCTGCTCAAATGACCCTGAAGCTCTCATCGATGCAACATTGGCTGGCATTGGAATTCACCAAACTGCCAGTTTTACAGTAGCTAAACATCTCCAAGCAGGCGCTCTCCAATCCATTTTGACTGGCTATAGTACCCTTGGTCTTCCTGTTTCGTTGCTTTATCCACCAACGCAGCATCTTTCGGCAAAGGTGCGTGTGTTTGCTGAATTTTTGAAGGAACAATTTGCCCGATCGCACCACACAGACAATTTCTCGATTCCTCCTACACCAACAACCTGAGCAGCATGACAAATCACTTAACAGAAACTCAACTAACTTAAGCAATATACTTAGCTGGATCTTCGCCAAATACTTTGCCACTGCCTATTTAAATAAGCCCAAAGCGGAAAGTCTAAAAATTCAATTACTAACCAGCCAATAATTCCTAAATGCAAGAAAAAAGTTAACCCCGTCCAAAACACCGGAAACCAAGATAAAGGGCGGCTAGGTACAGGAGGTCTAGCATAAACTGTGATGCCAATTAAAATCGTTGGCAGCACAACAAAAGTAATCGCTCCCAACCAGTAACCCCAGCCTATTTCTACATTTTTTAACTGCCTTTCACTCCAAGAGTTACCATTCCACCGCCACATCAAAGGCGGCTGTCTGTCTGCCATTTGCAACTGCTGTTGTTCTAAATCCGCAGTAAAAATATGATGGCAAAATTGACACGCCATCGCCTCCATCAAAGGCATAGTAGCAATTTCACCCACACGGCAAATCGGGCAAGGATAAACTTCTTGAGTTGTGAAGTATCTAGCGGATTTGTTTAAATCGTGCATAGATAAAATAATTTCTATAAGAGTTTAATTAAGATCAGTTATCGCGATGGTTATTATCATAATGAACTCTTGCCCCCGCCCATTGGAGTTTTTCTCGCAAGGTTTGATAATAAGAATAGTTTTCTTCCAAAATTATAAATTTCGCTTGACAGTCAGCCATCTTTACATCTACCCTCTGTCCGGGCCAAATAGATGTGCCTAAAATACTATCAGTCCATAATTTTGTACTGAGATCGTAATCGGCTAAGGGCCAAACACTTACCACTGAACCCGCAGGTAAAATCAAAGGACGACTCGAAAGACTCATCGGACAAATAGGCGTAACAATAATAGCTTTCATGCCATCATGCACTATTGGTCCACTAGCAGAAACAGTATAGCCTGTAGAACCCGTAGGCGTGGCAATAATTAACCCATCCCCTTGATACTGATCGACAACTTCCCCATCAATATCCATTTCCAAAATTGACGTAATCGTGCGGTCAGCAGAGGCAGGTTTGATGCACATTTCATTAAGAGCGAGAAATTTATCGCTCATCAATTCAGTATTAGTGCGATCGCCTTCATAAATTGCCGCCTGCAACATCATCCGCCGTTGAATAGCATAGCGATCGGCAAGTATTCGCTGCCAAACTTGTTCGGAGTTTTTAAATTCTTCAAAAGCTTCTGTCAAAAAGCCTAAGTGTCCCCCCACATTCACCGCCAAAATGGGGATATTGTGAGGGGCTAAATGTCTTGCTGCCGTTAGTACCGTACCATCCCCGCCTAACACTACTGCAAGATCGATTGGCTGGGTTGCGGACGCGAGAAACACTGGATAAGGGTTATCTTTTGGTCCGCTTGGTCCCATGAGAATGCGGCAATCGAGACTTTCTAATTGCCGCGCGCATTTTTCCGCCCATTGGCGGCTTTGGGCATCGGCGGCTTTGTGAGCGATAATAACCTGCTTTAGCTCCACCCGATTACCACTTCAAAAGGTTGAATTGCTCCATATCTACCGTATCGCGGTTGCGATAAATAGTCAGCACGATCGCCAGCCCTACCGCCGCCTCGGCAGCAGCAACGGTAAGCACAAATACTGTAAATACTTGTCCTTTAATTTCTTGGGCATCTAAATAGTTGGAAAATGCCATCAAATTCAAATTCACAGCATTTAGCAGTAGCTCAATGGACATCAACACTCTGACTGCATTTCGGCTAGTAATTAAGCCAAAAATACCAATACAAAATAAAGCCGCAGCTAACAATAAAAAGTATTCAAGTTGCATAATTCTCCTGCTTTTTTACTGACTTGTAGGGACACTCTTACCTGCGTCCCTACCTACTTTACCCGCGCCGACCATCGTCAAGACTGCTAGTTTTATCGCTAGACACGCCCACAAGTTCTCTTGGACGTTCTGGTAAGGTTAAAATTGGCTGTTCTTTTGTCGGCGACATAGTTTGATCGGGTAAAAATTCGCGCCGTGCAAGGATAATTGCTCCCACCATTGCAATCAGCAATAAGATCGAAGCAAGCTCGAAAGGCAACAAGAAGTCTGTAAAGAAATGCTCTCCAATCGTAATCGTCGAACTACTGCCAGGAATCGTAGGTGGCGAAAGCTCCCAAGGAGTAGCCAAAATCATCGCGCTAAGTAAGCTAAATATGCCTGCACTAACTATTGCCGTTAATGTTGGACGCACCCAAGCATTATTCATGGGCTTAAAAGTTTCCCGTTTGTTTACTAGCATGATCGCAAACAAAATTAATACGTTGACAGCCCCGATATAGATTAATACTTGAGCAGCAGCTACAAAGTCAGCATTGAGTAGTAAATACATCCCCGCAATGCTAATAAACACGCCTCCGAGCAGAAAGGCAGAATAAACGATATTAGATAACAGCACTACTCCTAACGCTGCGGCAATCATCATTATTGCCAAGATGCCAAACGAAACAATTTGTACGCCTTCTGCTAAATTCACTTTTTTATTAGTCTCCTTGTTGGCTAATGGTTTTGAGCCAAGGAAACAATATTTCCCAGTGACTCAAAACTTAAAACTATTTCGTTGCTGGTTTTTCTTGCTCGGCAATTTCTTCCGGTGTTTTACCAACGCGGCGGCTATCAGCAGGTAGATTATGCGGTTCTAAAATGCCTTTAGGTAAGTACACAAGTTCGCGCAGTGGTGTCACCATCGGATCGTCCGTTACTTTGTAAGGCAAACGCCCCAAAGCTACGTTGTCATAATTTAGCTCGTGGCGATCGTAGGTAGAAAGATCGTACTCCTCAGTCATGGAGAGACAATTGGTCGGGCAGTACTCCACGCAATTACCGCAAAATATACAAACACCAAAATCAATACTGTAGTGCTTGAGTTTTTTCTTTTTGCTGGCTTTGTCAAATTCCCAATCAACTACAGGTAAATTAATCGGGCAAACTCGCACGCAAACTTCGCAGGAAATGCACTTATCAAATTCAAAGTGAATCCGCCCGCGAAACCGCTCCGAAGGAATCAATTTTTCGTAAGGATACTGTACGGTGATCGGTCGTCGCTGCATATGGTCAAAGGTGACAGATAGCCCTTGACCAATGTATCGGGCAGCTTGTACCGTTTCTTTGGCGTAATCACCAACTTGCTTGAGAAACTTGAACATAAGTAGTGTATCTCTCTAATTTTCAGCTATCAGTTAGCCACCAAAAGCAACAGGAAAAGCTAATTTTAAGGCGGCAGTTAGTAATAGGTTAACTAAACCAACAGGCAGTAAAAACTTCCATCCTAAATCTAACAACTGATCGATGCGGACTCTAGGTACAGTCCAGCGTAACAAAATCGCCACAAATATCAGAAAGTAAGCTTTTAACACAGTCATAGTGATGCCCAGTGAAGCATCTACTAGCTGCAACCACGAACTTGTTTCACTAACTCCAAACAAGTTTGCTAGTACGTCAATTGGAATGGGAAAATCCCAACCACCCAAATACAAAACTGCGACTAGCAAAGAAGAAAGTACCAAGTTTACATAAGATCCTAAGTAAAAAAGTCCAAACTTCATCCCGGCGTATTCAGTTTGATAGCCTGCTACTAACTCCTCCTCCGCTTCGGGTAAGTCGAAGGGCATCCGTTCGCATTCAGCAAGTACGGAGATCCAAAAGATAATAAAGCCGATAGGCTGTCGCCAGACATTCCAGCCCAAAATCCCGTAACCCGATTGTTGATTAACAATGTCAATGGTACTCAAGCTATTAGACATCATGACGATCGCCAAGACTGCCAACGATAGCGGGATCTCATAACTAATTGACTGGGCGGCGGCTCTCAAGCCCCCTAGCAAGGAATACTTATTATTAGACGAGTAACCTGCCATTAGTAAGCCAATGGGCTGAATGCTAGATAAAGCAATCCATAAAAATACCCCTGTACCTACATCTGTAATTACTAGGTTTTGTCCAAAAGGCACTACCAGATAAGACAAAAATACTGGAATAACAACGATTATTGGACCTAATGTAAATAGCAGAGGATCGGCTTTTGCGGGTACTACATCTTCTTTAAAAACTAGCTTTAGTCCATCCGCTACGGGAGCTAGTAACCCAAAAGGTCCCATAAAATCAGGACCAATACGTTGCTGGGCGGCGGCAGAAATTTTCCGCTCTAGCCATGTAGTAACTAATACCCCTACTGTTGCACCAATAATCATCAATATCATTGGCAGTGGCATCCAAATAGCTTTGGCTGTACCCGCAGGCAAGCCTAGCTGTATCAGAGATTCAATAAAGGTTCCTTGGAGGTCTATTCCTGAATTCATGTTTACGCTCTTAACATCATTGATTCAGTTAGTTATTTACAAAGCTGCTGTTAGGGATTGACGACTAGGGCTATTCCTGCAAGGCTTGTAAATTCACTTTGTTTTCGGTTATCTAAACTAACAGCTTGGAAGTAAAGATTTTTTACCTATTCCAATGCTTAGTATACCGTTGCCTAGAGAAGTTAAATGCACCGTCTATCTCTGCTCGATCGGAATATAAGCTTCTTTGTGCAAACCGCTATACACTTGGCTAGGGCGAAAAATTCGATTTTCCGCTAATTGTTCTTTCCAGTGTGCCAGCCAGCCAGCTACACGGGCGATCGCAAAAACTGGCGTAAATAAATCTGTAGGTATTCCTAGCTTTCTATACACCAAACCTGAGTAAAAGTCAACATTTGGATAAATTCCTTTATGACCGAGTTTTTCGGCAACAACTTGTTCCATTTCTAGGGCAATATCGTAGTATTTGTCATGCCCAAACTGCTCGAATAGTTGCTCTACTAAGCTTTGCAAAATAGTGGCTCTGGGATCTTTGACTTTATAAACGCGATGACCAAAGCCCATAATTTTAGCTTTGCGTTGCAGTCGGTCTTCCAAGTAGGAGCGGACATTTTCTACAGAGCCAATTTCTTCTAGCATCCCAATTACTTCTTCATTAGCGCCACCATGCAAAGGTCCGCCCAACGTACCTACGGCGGAAGCTACTACCGCATAAGGATCGGTCAAGGTAGAGGCTGTGACTCTAGCGCTGAAAGTAGAGGCATTCATTGTATGCTCGGCGTGCAAGGTCAGACAAACATCAAAAATTCGCGCCGATAGAGGGTCGGGTTCTTTTTCGCTGAGCATATAGAGAAAATTTGCTGAGTAATCCAAGTCATCGCGCGGGCGCACCGGGTCATTACCTTTACGCATGAGTTGGAATGCAGCCACCATCGTCGGAATCGTAGCTAGGAGGCGCACCACTGCATCGCGGATGTAGACGGGGTTATCTAGGTCGCGACGGGAATAGAACAAGCCCAAAGCGGCGGCAGAGGCTTGCAGGGCATCCATTGGGTGTCCGCTTTCGGGAAAACATTTCATCATGTCTCGGATGCGATACTTGATCCGGCGATGATAGCGAACTTCATGCTCAAACTCAGCAAGTTCTTGTTGAGTTGGTAATTTTCCCCAAATTAATAGGTAAGACGTTTCTAGAAATGTACTTTTTTCGGCTAATTCTTCAATCCGGATGCCTCGATATTCAAGTATCCCCTGTTGTCCATCGACACAGCTAATACTAGATTCGGCGGCAGGTATGCCTTCCAATCCAGGCTTAAATTCGCATAAAGACATAGCTACACCAGCAAAAATTAATAATTACTAAATAATACTCAGGCTAACTTATCAGAAACTGCTGCAACTATTGCATTTTTACGATCGCTCCTTCTAGGCGATCGCTCAAAGTTACCCATTGAGGTACGCTTAAATCCTCCGCGCGGGCTTGGGGGTTGATATCTAATTGTTCCAGCAATTGAGTCAGTTCGTCCCGCTCTACTACAGATTTGAGGTTATTTCTCAGCATTTTGCGCTTGGTGGCAAAACCCAGCTTGACTAAAGTTTCCAACTTCTGAGGATTAGTAGCTGCGGGCAATATTTGCCGAGGACGCAACCGCACCACTGCCGAATCTACTTTGGGCGCTGGCGAAAAGCATTGAGCGGGGACAAGGCAAATTAATTCGCATTCTGCCAAATACTGGACTCGCACCGATAGCGCTCCAAAAGCTCTATTGCCGGGCTTGGCGTACAATCGCTCGGCGACTTCTTTTTGCACCAATAGCACAATCGAGTCAAAGTTTTGAGCGGGTGGAATTGAAATTTTCCCTAACAACTTTTCTAAAATTGGTCCAGTAATATTGTAAGGAATATTTGCCACCACCTTATTAAGATTGGCGCAAGCATCATAATCAGGCAATTGCAGGCTGAGAATATCTCCTTGCAGCAGTAAAAAGTTGCTAATTTTACCGAGTTGCTTTGCCAATAAATCGCATAAATCGCGGTCAATTTCTACCGCCACCACCGACTGAGCTAAGGGTAACAACTGACGAGTCAGCACCCCCTTACCTGGTCCAATTTCCAAAATGCGATCGCTAGTATTAATTTCTGCTGCTTTAATTATCTGGTGCAGCACCTTCTCACTTTTCAGCCAATGTTGGGCAAAAATTTTACGCGCTCTTACCACTTATATCCTTTTTGAAACCGCCAGACAATTTTCGATATACCACCGCCAGGGTAACTCTATCCCTTTAGAGATCCCAATCCGGGTAGTTTGCACAAAACTAATTTCCCCCGTTGTTACTTTGTTTGTAAATTCCTCGCTGCGATGCTCTAACCACAGCGCCGACCCACTCTGCAACGATATCCCATTTAAACTGCGATCGATTTGCATTGCCCGACATAGCTTACCTGGACCCGCCGCAAACTTTTGTAAATTCTCCCCTTCTGGGACATTCTCTAATTGTAAAGCCCGAATTAGCACCGCACTCGGCACTCCATCTAAGTCTGTAACTACATTAAAACAGTGGTAAATGCCATAAATTAGATAAATGTAGCTTCTCCCTGGCGCTCCAAAAACAACACTATTGCGACTTGTACGGCTTTTGTAAGCATGAAAAGCTGGATCTCCAACCTCATAAGCCTCCGTTTCAACTATTGCTCCCCGGATAATTTGCCCATCAGGCAATTGACGCACCAGTACGCAGCCCAAAAGCAACGGTGCAATTTCTGTTGCTGGACGCGCCAGCCAATTCGGTTCTACAATCTGATTGAATACAGTTGAATTAAGCAAAGCAAGTTAGCTAAAGTAACATCGTACTACTAGCCCAATTGTAAAATTACTAAGCAAACAGTACAACTACTACGGAGATAAATATGGATGTCAAGCTGGTATTAGTAGGTTTAACTGTAATATTTACAGTCTCTTGCCTATTTTTTGGCACTAAAAATGGGTTTTATGACTCTAAAAACTATCATGGCAATGGCTCGGCTCATTAAATTAAGGCTACACAAAATTTAATGTTTTTCACCTCCCACCCGTGCCAGCTTGGGGAAGAAAGGGATTTCTAGAGCAATAATTCTAATTTTCTCTGGGGCAGGTGTGGCAATGCAAAGAATCTCAACTTGGACGCAACTCTTAAAAAGTAATCGCGCCGGAATCCTTGGACGCGCGCATGAGATACGGGAAGAATCCTTCTCCCCGTATCTCTCTCGACTTTACGCAACCTTATCTTCGCCAAGCAATGAGGAGTAGTAATATATCCTCCTCTAGCTCTAATATTGGAGGATCGGGTTCGGAACTAGAATGTTTGCCTTATGGCGTTCACCATCACGACGAGGGTGTATGTCTGTTAGTGCGGATGGGACCATACCGCATTTTACTAGACTGCGGAATTGAAGATATTTCGCCGCTCCAAGCTTTAGAACAACCAATAGACTTAGTTCTATGCAGCCACGCCCACTCAGACCACGCTAGAGGCTTATTAGCCCTGCATCAAGCTTTTCCGACTTTACCCATCTACGCCAGCGAAGTCACAACCCAGTTACTACCGCTAAATTGGCACAATACCGAGGAACCGATACCTCAATTTTGCCACGCCTTGCCTTGGCGATCACCAATTGAGTTTCATAACGGCTTAGTTGCCCAGTTGTTCCCCGCCGGACACTTGCCGGGAGCGGCGGCAATTCTCCTTACCTACACCAATGCCCAGCGCTCTTACAAGCTGCTTTATACGGGGGATTTTTTCTTATCCAATTCCCGCCTAGTAGATGGATTGCCCTTAGAAGAATTACGCGGTTTAGAGCCAGACGTACTAATTATTGAGGGCAGTTACGGCACATCGCGCCATCCTCATCGCCGCACTCAAGAAAATACTTTAGCAGAACGCATCAATCGTGCGATCGCCTCAAATCATTCGGTCTTGCTACCTACACCTACTTTAGGCTTAGGGCAAGAAATTTTAATGCTGCTCCGCAGCCACCATAATTTTACTGGGCGCGACCTAAATATCTGGGTAGATGGAAGTGTTGCCAATGGTTGCGATGCCTACTTGCAACTGCTTCCTTATCTCCCTGCTGCCGTCCAAAACTTTGCCCGCCATCAGCCCTTATTTTGGGATGAACGAGTTCGTCCCCGGATGCGGCGTTTACAACCCCAGCAGCAGCTTAATAACGGGCAGCCTTGTATAGTCTTGACTGATGACACCAAGGATTTAACTCAATATTGTCAGCCAGATACTGGCGCTTGGCTAATCTTTCTGCCTGAGAAGCCCGGTCATTCGGTAATAAATACTTTTACTACCAATTTGCCCTCAACTAACATTGAAACTTACTTACTTGCCCAACATAGCGATGGACCTGGAATTACTCAACTAATTCACAACTTACGACCCCAAGATGTAATCTTTATTCACGGTTCCCCTACCTACCTCGCTGACTTAACTAGCTTAGAGGAGTTGCAAAATCGCTATCACTTGCATTCTCCATCGGCTGGCACTTTGGTAGAACTGAGAATTGGCGAACTGTTTTTGCAGCCGCCAGCGCCGCCAGAAACTAGCTACGAAGGCGAACTAAATGAATTGGGTAGTATAGTCACAATTACTCTCCCCGATGCCGTTACGACCGATCCGCGTTGGCGAAATTTTGCCGATACAGGCTTAGTATCTGCTCGTTGGCAAGGAGAAGAATTAGTATTGCGAGGCTTGTCTTCCCGCGAACTGCTCCATACTTCTCATAGCGATTTCCCAGCTTGGAATAATTTAAACTGTTGCGGTACTTGTAAATTTTACCGGGGACAACGTTGTTGGAATCAAGCTTCTCCCCTGTTTGGCTTTAAAGTAACGCCAGAAGGCTATTGCCCTGTATTTGAAAGGCTAAATGAATCTGATGCTGATTTTTCTACCCAAGCTCAGGAGTCAAGCGAACAAGAATCCTAACTTTAGGCTCTAACTGTTGGTCAAATAAAAAGTCCAGAAAAAATATGCTTTTTCTGAACTTTTTTTAGTTAAATATATTTAGCTTACTCAGGGTTTGAATCGTTGTGATGATTGTGAATTCGCTCTGCCTCTGGGCAATCGTCAGAAACAAGGGGATCGACATTAGCTCTAGAAACCGATGCTAGTTTTTGAGTTACAGCACCAATACTTTCTAAGCGAACCATTTCTTCCCAAGAACAAATTTCATCTTCGTGATCTTCCTCGTAACGTAAAGTTACCAAATCCCCTTCTATATCAATAATGCGGGCGTGTTCAATCCATCGTTGCTGATCTCTTAGGAAAATAGATATCTCACGCCCATCGCAACAAAGTTGATAAATCTTGCGGTGTAGCATGTATTGCTTCTGCCTTTTCAAATGTGGTTAAACTCGTAACTTGATGGAGCCTGTACCAGTAAATAGTTCCTACTTGCGGCGGATTTACGGCTTTATTCCTCAGTGGTAACCGATATTTAGTTAGCGACTTGGCGATTTTTAAATATTTCATGTAGATTTTGCGTCACTATCTATTTGTCGCTCCCGAATCTAAAACGGGTTCCCTAAATGAATGCGGATGATTTTGGAGAAGGCGCGATCGCAACTCGTGCAAGACTGTAATCTTGATTGAGTTGATGATGGCGAAGATTTTTCTCCTTTGCCCAAAATTTTTCCTAACTTTCATCCTGCCGCCGGGTGCGGCTGTTTGAGTTTTGACTCCAGCTTGAAGCTTGATAACTCCATTGAAGTTTAACCCAATATAACTAATATTAACTTATTCTTTGGCGGAGTTTACAAACACAGCAGCAGCTTAACTGCTTTTTTGGTTCGCCATGTCAGCTAAAGTTTTTAGATAAGCTCGTCTTTGTTCCATCTTAGGCGTATGACTGAGTTCCACTTTATCCAAAATTTGACCCCAGCGATATACCCAGTCATGTCTAAGTAGTGAATTGACTACATTATTTTTGCGTACTTCTTTTAGGCGCTCTGGCTGTGCATTCAAATCTGCAATAACTTCTGCGACATTCGATGCGTTAGCAGAAAGCTCAATTACCGCATCAGACCAATCAAAGCTTTGGGTAAAAGTTTCCGTTTGCGGAGGCATACCCAAAATTACTGCACCCCCCGCAGTAGCTTCAAAAAAGCGAAAGTTCAACTCTTGTTGACCTCCAGTTTCACCTTCAAGGTCAAATTTTGCTCTATAAGCAATAAAGTAATTGCTTCTTTTAACTATATTTTGGTACAACACGCGATGTTCTTGGTAATTAGTTGTAAATAAATACTTCAACGTATCATAAACATATAAAAAATCTTTTTGCTCTGCTAAATCCAACAGCGATTGGTGTATCGAGGGCGAACGACGACCAAAATTACAAACATCAATACTCCGTTGCGGTTGTAGAGGATAAGGACAAAATTCTACAGCATCAACTCCAGGAGCCAAGTAATAACAGGGCTTTTGAGTTGTATTAGCAACGGCTTTGATGCTAGCACTCAAGTTCATAAAAATACAGTCAAAATCTTTTAATACTGATAGTTGTTTTTTGTCTCTATCATAGTTTTCCATCCATATTTCATCCACCAAGCAAACTGCTTTATTGCACTGTTCGCGCCAATTTTTAATTGTGTTTAAGTAAAGTAAATCTATAGGTTTTTGACATACATAAAAAAATAAATCATACTTTTTATTTAATATAAAGTGGTTACTAATAGAATTTGGGATGTTGGGGTTCCCACTAAGTTGAAAAACTTTTCTAGATAAATTGTTAACTATTTTTTTTGATAGCTTATTTCTGAAGTAAGGTATGCTCAGCAAATCGACATTTTCCCAGCTACAAATACATTTTTCAAACTCATTTATATAGGAACGGGATATGTGAGATTCTAAATCGCGCATAGATAAAATTAAAATGCGTGGCTGAGAACTCGATGCTACGGCAGAAATTACTTTTTGCATAAAAAATTATCCGCTAGTTTATTATTTAATACTAGGATTATCTGCGGCTACAATTTCAGCTAACTCTTTCAATTTAGCTTTTCTTTCAAGCATTGTTACTGAGGGCGAAATATCTACTGAATTTAGTATTTTTTCCCAACGATACACCCAATCGTGGCGAAGTAGAGAATTGACTACATTATCTGTACTGATTTTGTGTAAGCGCTCCGGCTGCGAATTTAGCTGAGTAATTATTTCTGTTATATTAGTTGAATCTTTATTTAAGGTAATTACGGCATCTGACCAATCAAAGTTTTGGCTAAAAGCATCGCAACTTGGTGGACTTCCTAACATTACCGCACCACCTGCTGCCCCTTCAAAAAAGCAAACGTTTAGCTCCTCTTGACCATTAGTTTGACTTTCTATTTCTGATTTGCAAGCAATTAAATAACGACTTCTTTTAACTAAATTCCTATACAAGTTTCGATATTCTCGATGGTTAGAAACGGGTGATTCTTGCATAGTGTCATACATATAAAACAAATTATTTTGGTGTGCCAAATTAAGCAAAGATTCATGAATTGGATCGGGACGGCGACCTAAGCAGCATATATCAATGTTTCTTTGGGGTTGCATGGGATAGGGGCAAAATTTTATAGCATCAATTCCTGGCGACATATAAGAACAGGAATCTTGAATGCTCTTTGTAATTTCAGGACTACAGCTTACACCTATAAATACACGATCGAAGTCTTTTAATGCTGTTAATTGAGGCTTGAACTTATTTATGTCTAACTTGTTTAGCCAGCAAACAGCTTTGCGGCATTTTTCTCGCCAGTTTTTAATAGAATCTAAATAATATAGTTCTGTAAGATCTTGGCAAATAAATAAAAATAGATCGTATTCTCGATCTAAGGAAAATTGATTAAAAATTGGGCTAATAGGCAGGGTTTTACCTATAGTATTAAAAGCAAATTGAGAAATTTCTTTGGTAATTTTATTGCGTATAGTTGACGGAAAGTCAGGTGCAAATACATCAACTCGATCGAAATCACACACAGCATCCTCAAATTCAAACAAGAAGCTGCGCTCGATAGGAGACTCAAAATTGCTTAGTGATAAAATCAACACTCTTGAAGTTGCTGGTGAATAATTAGTCAAATCGTTGCTCATAAAAGATGGATTTTTAGAGATTTGATATTAATTCAAGATACACTTTAAAAAATAGTAACGAGCGAATAAATATAACCATACAAGTTTTTATATTTAAGCAAAAGAGAAATTATAATAATTATATTTTTACCCTAATAAAATATCCTCTTAGGCGTATTTGCTACGCTCCAAAGCAATAGTAAAATAGCTTGAAAGAATTTTTCCGCCTAGCCTGGCTTTTTTTGTCGAAAAAAGCTGCGGAAATCTTCATCCTTTTGACTCAGTTTTACCCACTCTAGACCTAAATTAGTAAATTTTGTTACCAAAAGCTCACAAGCAGGGCGTTCAGTAGCATAATGCCCAGCATCGATCAAAATTAAACCGCGATCGCGACTTTCTTGAAATTGATGAAACTTACAGTCTGAAGTTAAGTAAGCTTGCGCTCCAGTCTTGACTACCTCGGAAATAAAACCAGCACCACTTCCCCCCAAAACCGCAACTTTTTGAATCGTTTGCTGAAGATCGGCAGTAGGAGAAAAAATCAAATCTGGAGGATGCAATAAAGTTTGAATTTGTACTAATAAATCTTCTAAAGTTAAAGCTGCATCTAGATCTCCGACTCGACCGTAACCCAAGCCCGCTTGAGTTGGCACTATAGGCATTGCTGCTTTTAAATTCAACAAAGTCGCTAGAACATCGGCTGTGCCTTCCTGCACTTGATCGAAATTGGTGTGAGCCGTGTATATGCCAATTTGATGGCTAAAAGCTAACCGAGTTACCTCTGCTAAAGCATCCCCAGTGCGTAAAGATTTGAGTGGATTAAAAATTAGCGGATGGTGGGCAAAAATTAGATTAATTTCTATACCTGCTTTTTGGAGAGCGATCGCTTCAAGCATTACTGCTAATGTAGGAGTCAAGCACACCAATACTTGGGCAGAACGATTCAATATTCCCGGCTCAATTTGCCAACCACAGTTATCCCATTTTTCCTGCCAAGCAGGATTCGCCCAAGCTTCAAACCAAGCAATTAAATCGGCAACAATCATACACTCAGCTTTAAGTAACTTAGTAGTTCAAGCTACACTAACACCAATGTTAATTCCAGATACCAGCAAAAAGTATATTTTATTGTCATGATTGACCTGTATACCTTTACGACCCCCAACGGACGCAAGGCTTCGATCGCTTTGGAGGAGCTAGGCATTGAGTACAATACCCACAAAATAGACATTACCAAGGGCGATCAATTTACTCCAGAATTTATCGCCATCAATCCCAATAGCAAAATTCCCGCTATTGTCGATAACGAGACAGGAATGACAGTATTTGAGTCTGGGGCAATTTTAATGTACTTGGCAGAAAAAACTGGGAAATTGCTACCAACAGACCAAAAAGAGCGCTACCAAGTCATAGAGTGGTTGATGTTGCAAATGGGTAGCGTGGGACCGATGTTTGGTCAATTAAACCACTTCAAGAAATTTGCTCCAGAAAAAATTGATTATGCGATTTCTCGTTACGAAAAAGAAACTTTACGGTTGTATGGCGTATTAGATACTCAACTAACCAAGGGCGAGTTTATCTGTAAAGACTACTCTATTGCTGATATTGCCATTTTCCCTTGGGTAGCTATCTATGAATTTCAAGGCTTAACTTTAGACAATCATTCCAATCTCAAGCGCTGGTTTGAGGCGTTGCAGCAACGTCCATCGGTGCAAAAGGGAATGGCAGTACCAAGTTGAATGTGTTGCCATCTGTCAGTACTCTTGCCTAAAGTGTCTTATGCAAGAGGCAGGGAAAAGGTTAAAGGGCAAAGGTAATAGTTCTAATTCTTTAACCAAATTTGTTGTAAGGGCGGCAATAAGTAGCTGGGAATAGATGGCGCTATTGATGGCAAAATTGCTCTACGCAACGGACAAATATTTCTACCCCCATCATTAGTGCGGTTTCATCAAAATCAAAGCGGGGGTGATGATGAGGGTATGCCAAGTTTTTAGCAAGATTTGCTGAACCCAAAAAGAAATAACAACCTGGTACTTCTTGCAGGAAAAATGACATATCTTCGCCGCCCATAGTTTGGCATTCTGGCACAATACCCACTGGAGTTTCTACTACTGCCATAGCTTGCGATCGCACTAATTGAGCAATTTCGGCATTATTAATTACTGGTGGATAAAGCTGCCAGTATTCTAAGTCATATTTTGCGCCGTAACTGCTACAGATTCCAGCAATAATTTGTTCAATTTTTTGCTGTATAAATCCAGCAAATTTTGGATGGAAATAACGTACTGTACCATTTAGCTGAGCGGTATCGGCAATAATATTGAGTGCCGTACCTGCATGAAATTCTCCCACCGTGACAACAGCCGATTCTATCGGATCGACATTTCGAGACACAACTGTTTGCAAAGCACTGACAATTTGTGCTGCAACTACGATGGAATCTACGGTTTGATGGGGCATTGCCCCATGTCCGCCTTTGCCCAAAATCCGAGCGCGAAAACACTCCACCGCCGCCATTAATGCCCCTCCGCGCACGCCTACCGTACCGAGGGGTAAGTTATTCCACAAGTGCAAGCCAATAATCGCCTCAACATCAGGATTTTTTAATACCCCAGCAGCAATCATTGGTTTAGCGCCGCCGGGGGCTTCTTCGGCAGGCTGAAAGATAATTTTGACGACTCCTGTAAAGTCGTCGCGGTGCTGGGCTAGGTAGCAAGCTGTAGCAAGGGCGATCGCAGTATGTCCATCATGTCCGCAGGCGTGCATTACACCATCATGCTTTGAGCAATAATCTACCTCGTTTTGTTCTTGAATTGGCAACGCATCCATATCTGCCCGAATTGCCAATACTTTACCTGGTTTGGGGCTGCGAATAATTGCGACTATGCCCGTATGGGCAATCTCTGTTTGGTGTTCAATGCCCCATTCTTGGAGTTTTTGAGCGATAAATTGCGCTGTTAATTGTTCTTTAAAGCCTAATTCTGGGTATTGGTGAAGCTTTCTGCGCCATTGCACAATTTGCGGCTGTAAAGCTCTAATTTCCGCCCGGATGCTTGATAAATCGATATTAAGAGGATTTAAAGAAGTAGCAACCATGTTTTAAATATGAGTTTAGTAAGGTTTATTACTGAAGCGATCGCCCGAAGTAATACTACAAGCCTAACTACATCCAACTATTTTTTACTTGCTTTAGAGCAAGCTGCATAAATTTGGTCTTGCCTATCTAGTGGATACAGTAAAGGGCATCAATCTTTCTAGGTCTAAATTTGCCGCGACTTGAGCTAATTTAGCTAAATTTGTGGGATTTTCTAAGTAAGGTAGGCAGCCCAATACAGGTATATTAGTCAGCGATTGAATTAAATCTAATGGTGTTAGATCGCTAATTTGCGCTTCTGAAACTGGTTGCACGCAGTTTAAAACAATGCCTTTGAGTTGTACGCCTTTCAGCCTAGCTAAAGCAACATTGGCAACAGCCCCGGAAATTGCCCCTAATTTTACTGGAACTACTAAAACCGTTGGCAATCGCCATTCGGCGGCTAAGTCGGCTACAGTAAATTCGTAAGTTACGGGCGATCCTAGTCCTCCTAATGCTTCTACTAACACCCAATCTCGCGCCGATTTCAACTGTTCTAACTTTTGCCAGACTAACCCCAAATCCACCGTGCGACCTTCTTTGGCGGCGGCGATTGGTGGGGCTAAAGGTGCATCAAAGTATAGAGGATTAATTTCGTCGATAGATTGATGGAGGGCAAATAATTGAGAATACAATTCGCGATCGCCAATTCCGGCTTGAATTGGCTTCATAATCCCTAAACTTGGAGAAACAAACTTTTGCCAATAAGCTGCTAAAGCAGTAGTTAAAACTGTTTTGCCAGTTTCGGTATCTGTCCCTGTAATTAGTAATGCGTTCAAAATGACCTGTTAATTGGAGTTAGGTGGATCGGAAATTAGCGGCGAGGGGAAAGATTGCGGTTCTACTTTGTCATTTTGACTTAATAACCAACTGACAAATAACAATGAGCTACCGCCAGCAACTAAAGCCACCGTCACAAAAATACCAATAATTGCCCACCAACGCTCCCAAATTGAGCGTTTGGCAACGGTTGGTTGCAGTTTAGTCGTAAAGGGCTTAATTTTTTCGGGACGGCGACCGATCGCAATTGTATTTATTTCTGAAGGATCGAGGTCTGGAGGGCGACGGGGAGAATTTTGCTCTGTTTGCGACAACGCAGCTACAGGTTGGGGGCTTTGAGGGGCTAATAATTGCGCACTTTGAGCATGGGGTGCGGTCAATGATTGTAGGGCTTTTGCGACTTCTGCTACCGATTGATAGCGATCGCTTGGCTTATAACTGAGCATTCGATCGAGCAAAGATGCAAATTGTTGACTTACTTTTGCCCACCGTTGCCAATTCCAAGTAAATTGCTCGTCATCAAATAAGGCTGGTGGCTCTTTGCCTGTAAGTAAAACTATAGCACTCACTGCCAAGGAGTACAGATCGCTACTAGCGTAAGCCCTACCTGTTTGCATCTGTTCGAGCGGCGCATAGCCCAACTTCCCCACCGTTGTTGTCACCGATTGAGGGCTAATTGCTTGAATGCGGTTTGCTAAGTCGTTGACTACACCAAAATCAATTAATACTGGCTTAGAATCAACAGCGCGCAATATAATATTATCTGGAGAAATATCGCGGTGGATAATGCCTCTAACGTGCAAATGAGCAAGTACAGGCAGTAATTGCTGGAATAATTGTACTATTTCTACTTCTGTAAAAGTTTTTCCTGCTTGTTGTCTTTGTTGTAGTAAGGTCCAATAAGACTGACCTTCTACATAGTCTTGAACTAAAAATAACCGCCCATCTTGCTCAAAAGTGGCTCTAAACTGAGGAATTTGGGGATGATGAATTTTGTATAAAACCGTTGCTTCTTTCTGAAATAACTGTTTTGCCTTGATTAAAAACTCTGGGTTACTTTGAAGGGGAATAAACTCCTTAAGGGCGCAAAGCTCTTTAAAGCGACCTAGATCCTCGGCTAAATAGGTACGCCCGAATCCCCCTTGACCTAAAATTTCGACCAAACGATAGCGATTTTGGAGAACTGTTTGCAAGGAAATAGGTGGTTGCATTGCGACGAAGAATGAGGAAGTTTAAAGTTTAGCGGTTTCTGGATAAGCCTATAGACGAAGGATTTGTAAGCAGTTTAGAGCAATTAAGTTTACCCTAAAAATTTCTGAGCTTGCAGCTAACTGCTAAGTACATCAACTACTATCTTATAAGTAAGTAATTTTGCTTACATATTTACTCAAAGAACAAAAGTACAATGTCTGTGGAAAGTATACTTATACTGGCAATTTATCTAAAACTCTTAAACTAATGTTAATTAATAACTTCATCCAAGCTTATAATTAAATTTCCCTAGAATTGCTGAGGAAGTAGGTAAACTTGTGATGATAGGATTGCCATGAAGCCGCTTAGAGGGTCTGTTGTGCTACGATCTGCAACTACTTTGACGGTTCCGTCAACTCAAAGCGCGGTTATGACTGACAATAACCGCCTGCGTTTATTCTCTGGTTCTGCCAACGTACCATTTTCTCAAGAAGTTGCTCGTTATTTGGGCATGGACTTGGGACCGATGATCCGCAAGCGATTTGCAGATGGAGAACTTTACATTCAAATTCAAGAGTCGATTCGCGGCTGCGATGTTTACCTTATTCAGCCAACTTGCAATCCAGTAAATGACCATTTGATGGAATTACTGATTATGATCGATGCCTGTCGTCGTGCTTCCGCACGGCAGATAACCGCAGTAATTCCTTACTACGGCTATGCTAGGGCAGATCGCAAAACCGCAGGGCGAGAGTCGATTACAGCTAAGTTGGTAGCTAACTAGATCACTCAAGGAGGCGCAGACCGAGTTATAGCAATGGATTTGCACTCAGCACAGATTCAGGGATATTTTGATATACCCTTCGATCATGTCTATGGTTCACCAGTAATAATTGATTATTTAGCTAACAAACAGTTGTCTGATATTGTGGTTGTTTCCCCAGATGTCGGCGGCGTAGCAAGAGCGAGAGCCTTTGCGAAAAAGCTAGGTGATGCACCTCTAGCAATTATTGACAAGCGTCGTCAAGCTCATAATATCGCTGAAGTCTTAAATGTAATCGGTGATGTGGCAGGTAAAACTGCGGTATTGGTAGATGACATGATTGATACGGGTGGCACGATCGCCGCCGGGGCTAAATTGTTACGAGATGAAGGAGCGCGTCAGGTGTATGCCTGTGCAACTCATGCCGTATTCTCTCCTCCAGCAGTTGAGCGGCTATCGAGTGGCGTATTTGAGGAAGTAATTGTCACAAATACGATTCCCGTTCCCCCAGAACATCACTTTGAGCAGCTAACGGTGCTTTCTGTCGCCAATTTACTCGGAGAAACTATTTGGCGAGTGCATGAAGATACATCAGTTAGTAGTATGTTTCGCTAGGAAAAACTAAATATTTATCAGCAGTGCGATCGCATTTATCAATTAAATGCGATCGCGCTTGTTTTTATAAGAACTCTAAAAATGGCTCTGGGACTAATAATAGCTCCCCCGATTTGAACCGAGAAATATCTACCCATAGGGCAGTTTTTTGGCGCTTACCTTCAGCAAAAACCAAGCTTTCCAACTCATAAAACTTCGGGCTGGCGAAATCGGCTTGATAAATTTGGAGAAGTTCGTGACCTTGTTTGCCATTGAAAGTAAATAGATTTTCCAAGCATCCTAGGTAACGAATATTAGTTAATTGAGCTTCAATTTCCTCTTGAAACTCCCTTTGCAAAGCCTCAAGACTGGTTTCACCAAAATCAACACCACCGCCCATGGCGCGATAGAAAGTTTGCTGCTTTACCGGATCGTAGCCTTGGGAGATAAAAACGCGTTCGCCCCTTTTAATCAATCCCAAAGCTAAAACTCGAATTTGACCTTCAGAACGCATATTTAGCTATTAGTTGTTGTAATCGTAAACAGATTGTTCGGGGCGGCTTTCGCTATCTTCCACCGTCCAATCGGCATTCTCACCGCCAATATATATTTGCTCCATCGGCAGATATTCTTTGTCTAATTGAATCAGACAATTAATCAAAATATCTAAAGCGATCGCGTCACTTGTCCCCAAATCAAACCAGCAACGCGCCCAAGTACCTTGATACTCAAAGGCTCCCATATTATGCATCAACGACATTAAGCTATCATCGGCTCTACGATCGTCATAATTCATGTAGCTAATATCTAATCCCTCATCTTGAACCTGGAGATTTTCGGCATTAAATGCTCCGAGTTTTCCTAGATAAAACCAAGAATTGAAGGCTTCTTCTAAATATTTTTTCTCCATTTCCGATGGCACTGTACTAAACTCTACCCAGATCCACAAGTCAAAGGGATTAAATTCTCGAAATTGTATTTGCATTTTGGCTAAAAGTTAGTTGACTTAATAAGAAAAACAAAGACATGGGGGGCATACCCCCTGCAAATCTGTTATTAGCCTTGTGTGATGCGTCCCTTTTTTACTGAGAGTTAGTTAAACGACTAGCAGCCTTACTGCGTTCGCGCTCAATTTGCTTGACCAAAGTAGAGGGAAGTTGAGCTTTTTTAGCGATCGCTTTATCGAAGTTTTGGATTGATTCTCCCAGCATAGAGCGATCGTTTTGTTTTTTACTGTATTCAGCCAGAATTTGGGCTTTAAGATAAAACAATTCTGGGTTATTTGCTGTCAATACTAAAGCCCGATCTACCGCCTTCAATGCTTCGTCGTACTCCTCCAAGTCGCGGTAGCCAATAGCTAGACCCCGATCGGCTAAATAACGCGGTGCAGCAAATTCTTTTAATCTGGTAATTGCTTGTTCGGGATTGGAAAACGGCAAATTGACCGCTAACATTAAATCCATATAACCGCGCATCAAGTTGATCTCTGGATCGTTTGTCGAAACTGCTTGAGCTTTGTCTAAGTATTCGTATACTAGGCGTAATTTAGATAAAGCTTCGGGAGTGCCTTTAACAGTTCCATCACGAGCTAGAACAGATGCACCTTGCAAAAAATAACCTACCGCCGCATACAAGTTCCCCCGCAAGGGATCGGTATTGATTAATTGCTTAGCAGCTTCTAAGGTTTTGTTGCCATAGAGATCGAAGGAGGTCAAATCTTTATTGACGCTATAAGCTAAAGATGCTTGCATAGCGTGCGCCAAAGGCTCGTTTGGTTCTGTAGTTTGAGCTTGCTTAAGATAGCCTTGGGCTGCTCCATAATTACCGTCTTGAAATATAGCTTTGAAAGCCGCTTCGGTATTAGCGCCGATTGGGCGGGGATTTGTAGAGCGAAAAGGATCGGCTGCCCAAGTTGGGCTAGTCGATCCAAATGTTAGTAATGCAGTGCTTAGAGCGATCGCTTTTAGCGCTGCGCTTTGCGCAATCGCGCCCCAGAATCGATAATTGCTCATAATTAAAAAGTTACACCCAAATTGTTTTTAAGTTAGTTAATACTAATTTATTAAGTTTGCTCCTAGGTTGCCCGGAAGTAGCATTTGTTCGCCACAATTGAGTTATAGCCAATTTTTTAAGTGATTTCCTACGCGCCCGAATGCTTTATCTCAAAAATCTGACCTATCACCCCCCAGCTAGTCCTACAGCTATTTTAAAAGAGATTAACTTAGAACTTGCACCCCAACAGTTAGGGTTAGTCGTCGGAGCGAGTGGTTCGGGCAAAAGTACCTTACTAGAAATTTTAGCGGGGCTAGTTGAAACAACTTCGGGTAATATTTCTTGGCGCGAACAAGAACTAATATCCGAGCAATTGCAACAGTTGGCTGGCTTAGTATTTCAGTTTCCCGAACGCCATTTCTGCGGTAGCACAATTTTAGAAGAACTGCGGTTGGGACATCCAGAATTAGGCTCGGAGCGAGTCAAGCAGGCTTTACAAGAAGTTGGGTTAGAGCAATTATCTATTCATGCCTCGCCCTATGCTTTGAGCGGCGGTCAGCAGCGTCGTTTGGCTTTGGCAGTACAATTAATTCGTCAACCTCCTTTGTTGCTGTTAGATGAGCCGACAGCAGGCTTAGATTGGTCGATGCGTCGGCAATTGGTAAGTTTGCTTGCAAAACTCAAGCAAGATTGGACGCTACTCGTTGTGACTCACGATGCTGGAGATTTACTCGCAATTAGCGATCGCACTTGGAAGTTAGATCGCGGTCAATTGCGTACACTATCACCCGTTGCTGGAAATCAAAATGTCTAGCTTATTACCAGAAATGACCGATTTGTGGCAATCAACTATAAATTGGCAACCAAACGCGCTCCAGCAATCTCAGTTTCAACAGCTTTACGAATTGGTACTCAAGGGCAATAGTCAATTTAATTTGACGCGAATTACTGAATCTACAGAGTTTTGGGAGAAACATTTATGGGATTCGTTGCGGGGAATTGCCCCTTTACTAACGCTGGAAAAGCAAAAAATAATTGATATTGGTACGGGCGCGGGGTTTCCTGGATTGCCAATGGCGATCGCATTGCCAGAAACTACAGTTACATTAGTTGATTCTACGCGTAAAAAAATTGCTTTCCTCGATACGGTGCTGGCAGATTTGAGCATCCCAAATGCCTTGACAGTGACATCACGCGCCGAAACTTTGGGGAAACTTCCCCAATACAGCAACGCTTACGATCTTGCTACAGTCCGCGCTGTCGGTTCGGCGGCTATCTGTGCGGAGTATGCCTTGCCTTTAATTCAACCTGGAGGAATAGCTGTACTTTATCGCGGACATTGGACAAAAGAGGAGCAAGAAGCAGTGCAAGTTGCGATCACGCCCCTAAATGGAGAAATTACTTCCATTGATAGCTTCACAACTCCCATCAGTCAAAGCATCCGCCACTGCATCTACTTAAAAAAACTAACAACTTCCCTACCCCAAACCAAGTTCGCGTTTGAGCAAATCAATTGACTTTGTACCGACAAAGTTTTCGCAACAAATTAACTGGGGAGGACGAATTATATCTTCTCTAACTGCTTGGACTGCGGACTTGAGAGTGGCAAAACTAGGGCGATCGCAAATAATGACCTGAGCGCTTTTGACAATGGCATTTAGTTTGTAAGCGTCTCCCACTTGGGCTGTAAGTACCAATAATTCGCTTCCCCGCAAACTATGAATAATTACTTCTGCCGATCTCAGCAATCCCGAACTGAGGCTAACAACGCCGACACAGCTATCTTTTGGTAGTTTTTTGAGTAGTTTGATTTCTTGTTCGTAGTCGTAAATATCAATGGGAATAACGCGGACAGATTTAAGCGCGGCTATTGCTTCGGCTTGACCGATAAAATATCTACTCGTTACGACCGTGCCAGTAATTTGCTCTAAATTTTTTAGTTCTTCCAAAGAAACAAGCTGTACGGGTATTTTTAATGATTGTTCTAATTCCTTCACAATCAATTTTCCTGCGCCAATATCATCGTTTGGCACTGTAACTATCACTTGGGCAATAGAGCGCAATCGCCAGTCAATTTCTGCGGAAAATAGTTCTCGTGCTTGGTTTAGAGAGCAGCCTTGCTGTAGGAGTTGATCTAAGCAAAGTTGAACGATTTTGTCGGCTTGGGGATATTGCTCAAGTAAGGGGATTAAAGCGGGGTTGCGCCGGACTGTTTGAGCGCGGACGTAAATACCTGAACCTGCGACACTTTCGACTAATCCATCTTCCTCAAGATGGCGATATACCTTACTGATGGTATTACGGTGCAAACCCGTTTGCATTGCCAAGGCTCTAGTGCTAGGTAAGCGATGACCAGGGGAAAATTGCCTAGAGGCGATCGCATAGCGAATTTGATTCAACAACTGAGTTGAGGAGGGGATTTCGCTATCGGGCTGAATGTGGAATTGAACCATGTTTTGACGAGCCTAGAGGATACCGAAAAAGGAAGATTGGGGAGGAAATAACTAAATTCTTGCCCTCTCTATTGTTCTAACTTCTGACACATTTTCTGGTAGTTTTGGTGATTGTACGACTGGGGAAACCTTTATGGCACAAGAAATTGTTACTTCTATTGTCAATATTCCGAATGACGACTTAAATATTTTTGCTTATATGGCTCATCCGAGCGGCGAAGTTTTTTACCCTGGAATTGTAGTAGTCCAAGAGATTTTTGGTGTCAATGCTCACATCCAAGACGTAACAGAACGAATTGCTCGACTTGGTTATGTAGCTATTGCTCCAGCAATTTTTCAACGCATCGCTCCCGGTTTTGAAGCAAGTTGTTATACGCCCCAAGATATTCTCACAGGCAGAAACTACAAAAGGCAAACTAAAGCCTCAGAACTTTTAAGCGATATTCAAGCAACAATCAATTATCTCAAAGATCGACCCCAAGTCAAAAAAGATGCTGGTTTTGGCTGCATTGGTTTTTGTTTTGGCGGTCACGTTGCTTATCTTGCAGCTACTCTAACCGATATCAAAGCTACAGCCTCATTCTATGGTGCTGGTATCGCTACAGAAACTCCTGGAGGTGGCGCAGCTACTGTTACTCGTACGTCTGAAATTAAAGGTATTTTATACGTTTTTTTTGGCATGGAGGACGCGAGTATTCCTATCGAACAAGTAGATGCTATTGAGGCAGAACTGCAAAAAGCGGGTGTAGCTCATCGTATATTTCGTTATGATGGCGCGGAACATGGTTTTTTCTGCGACGCACGGGCTAGTTATAATGAAGTAGCTGCGGCGGATGCTTGGCAGCAGGTCAAAGAGTTGTTTCAACAGCATTTGCCTAACTAATTTTTGCGGTTAAATTAAGATCGGCAAAAAAATCTAATTTTCTGCCTTTACGCCCCACTAGCTAATGTTATGAACTCTAAATCAAAATCTACTCCAGCCACCGAATCAGCCTTTTCAATGGATGATTTTGCCAAAGCACTCGAACAACACGATTTCCAGTTTCAAAAAGGGCAAGCCGTCAAAGGTAAGGTGTTTCAATACGAAAATAATGGTGCTTATGTAGATATTGGTGGTAAGTCGGCGGCTTTTATTCCTACTGAGGAAGTTTCCTTACGTCCGGTAACAGATTTAAGTGAAATGTTGCCATTACAAGAAGAATTAGAGTTTGTAATTATTAAAGAGCAAGACGCAGACGGTCAAGTTACCGTGTCTCGCCGCCAGCTAGAAGTTCAGCAAATTTGGGAACGTTTGGCACAAATGCAAGAAAATAGCCAAACTTTGCAAGTGCGAGTAACAGGTGTAAATAAGGGCGGCGTGACTGTGGACGTGCAGGGAGTAAGGGGGTTTATTCCGCGATCGCATCTTCTAGAACGGGAGGACTTAGATAGCTTAAAGGGTCAAACTTTAAGTGCTAGTTTTCTAGAGGTCGATCTTGACAATAATAAACTTGTCCTTTCCAATCGTTTGGCTACTCGTTCTGCTAGTTTTAGCCAATTAGAGATCGGTCAATTGGTAGAAGGGAAAGTTACTGGTATCAAACCCTTTGGCTTGTTTGTCGATTTGGAAGGTGTAAGCGGTTTATTGCATATCAAGCAAATTAGCCAAAAATTTATTGAATCTTTGTCACCATTGTTTCAACCAGGACAAATAATTAAAGCAGTAATTATCGATTTAGATGAAAGTAAAGGGCGCATTTCTTTATCTACTAGAGTATTAGAAAGTTACCCCGGCGAGATGGTAGAAAAAATGGATGAAGTCATGGCAAATGCTGAAGAAAGAGCAAGTAAAGCCAAAAAACCTGTAGCTGAATAAGGTTAAAAATTCTAAAAGTTTTACAGCCTACTTGTCTGGGTGTTAAAGAATTTTGCGCCCAGTCAATACTTCTCGTACTTCTAACATGGCGGAATAGGTAGGTAACACGTGCAGAGTTTCATTAGCAGGAGTGCGCTCTAAGGCGATCGCGATCGCGCTTTTCAAGTCTTCTTCAATAATTAACTCTACATTGCCGTTGTCAATTTCTGGCTGACTGTAGCGCAGGCGCAGCGCCATATCATAAACGCGATCGCCGCTAATTACCAAAGTACCGCCTTGTTCGACTAATTTTTCGGTATCTACATCCCAAATCCACGATACATCTGTGCCATCGGGAGTGCGATCGTTCAATACCAATAGCTTAGTTTTTCCCCCAGCTTGATTGACGGCGCGGATTGTTTCATTCATGCCGACGGGATTTTTTGATAAGAGAATTAGTACGCATTTACCTTCTATTTCTAGCACCTCCGCCCGTCCAAAGGCAGCTTGAAAGTTAGTAATGCGATCGCGGATAATTACCTCATCTACTCCTAATTCTTGGGCGGCGAGGACAGCCGCGACGGTATTGTATTTGTTATATACACCAATTAGGATTTGCTGCCAGTAAGCGCTGTCGATATCTAATTTGGGTTTGGTAAAGTTGCAACTAGGACATTGATAATCGCCCAAGTGAGACAGATAAACTCCCGCGTAATCTAGTAAATGTCCGCATTTGGGGCAGTAAATAGAGTCTACAGCGTGGGGGATTTCGTCTAAATACTGCTTTGGTTCGTTTAAGCCAAAATACCGCACTTTCTGCGGCAATTGTTGCCCCATAGAAGCAAGGGTAGGATCGTCTGCATTGGCAATTACTACGGTTTGGGTAGGCAATAGGGCGATCGCCTCTCCCCATCTTTTGCTAATTGTATCGACTTCTCCGTAACGATCTAGCTGATCGCGAAATAAATTTAAGCACATAATTAGGCGTGGTTGGATTGGTTGCAATACTCGGCGCAAAATGTTTTCATCTACTTCCAAAATTGCGAAGTCTGCGTTTAATGTGCCGACTAAGTTGGTATTTTCTAACAGCGCCGTCATTAAGCCATTTTCTAAGTTTGCTCCGGCGCTATTGTGCGCTACTTGCCATCCTTGGCTTTCCAACATCGTTTTTAGCAGCAAAGATGTGGTAGTTTTGCCGTTTGTACCCGCAACTAAAATTACGCCTTGTTTTACCTGACAACTGAGTAGCTGCAAGAGGTTGGGTTGAATACGCCGCGAGATTTCCCCTGGTAACACACTAGCTGCACCCAAGCGTAGGAATCGCACCCCGAAGGTTACAGTTTTAGCGATCGATACTGCAAGCCCTAGTTTTAGTTTATCTACCAGTTTAATTTTTTTACCCACTACTTACACCCTTACTTTTGGCTTGCACTCATATATACCGTAAGTTTCTAGTCTCGCCAAACTTACGCCTTGTCAAGATGTTATTTTATTGCACATAGGCACTAATTTAATTTATGCAAGCATTGCAATTTTGGCACAATCATTATCAAGGCTTAGTTGATAGTGGTGCGATTCGAGCCGGGAATTATCCCGAAATTATGTATCATGGGGAGCCGAGGAACAATGCGATCGTTTTGATCCATGGTTTAACCGATTCACCTTATTTTATGAAAGCGATCGCCAACAGGTTTTATGCTATGGGTTTTAATGTTTTATTACCTTTGCTACCTGGACATGGTTTAAAAATTCCCGATAGCCAAATAGATACAGTAACCTTTTCACAGTGGCAAGATGAGGTAAGTTTTGCTGTTGGTTGTGCTACAAATTTAGGCAAGCAAATTTCTATCGGTGGTTTGTCTGCGGGAGGAACTCTTGCTACTTATCAAGCTATTACAGATCGGCAACGTATAAACGGAGCATTATTTTTATTTGCTGGCGCGTTAGATATTCACGATCCTATTGAAACTGTTTTAAGGTTTGATGCTTTTTTAAAAGTTGCTTCATTTATTCAAGTTAACAGAAATAAAGATGTAATCGATTTACTTAAAGAGGCTTTCAAAAAAGACGATCACAGTAAAAAAGAGCATAAAAAAATTACAGTTCCTCCAAATTTACAAAGGCGCTCTGAAAATATTTGGGCAATTGGCGATAATCCTTACCGTTATGTAGAAATGACTTTAAATGGTGCGGGTCAATTAGCAGATTTAATCAAACAGATTGAGGACTTGTATAAAGAGCGAGATAGATACAGCGATATTATCCAACCTGTTTTTGCGGCTCATTCTGAGGCAGATATCGCCGCAGGGATAAAAGAAATTGAATTACTAATTAAAAATCATCCCAATTCAGTGGAAAAAACAAAGCTTTTCCGTATTGAAAAAAGTTTGAATGTCGCTCACCCAAGTATTGTATTAGAGGAAGATATTGAAGTTAATGGCGAGGTTTTAGAAAAGCGCAATCCAGTTTTTGATCAAATGATGGATTGCGCGGAAGCTTTTGTAAATAAGCATTTAAGATGAGGTGTCGATACCCCCTAGCTCCCCTTAAGAAGCAGGATTCTTCTTCTATTGGTCTTTAGCTAGATTGATAATTTGACTAAAAATCTCAATTTTTAGGTTTGTGGGGCAGGCACAAATTTAAGTGAAACTCCATTCATACAATAGCGATCGCCTGTAGGTTTTGGTCCATCATTAAATACATGACCCAAATGTCCGCCACAACGAGCGCAATGAACTTCTGTCCGGGTCATAAATAACGCTTTATCTACCGTTGTACCAACCGCTCCCTCAATCGGTGCAAAAAAGCTTGGCCAGCCCGTACCGCTATTAAACTTGGTTTCTGAGGCAAATAGTGGCAAGCCACAGCCAGCGCAAGCATAAGTACCGCTACTATATTGCTTGTCGAGTTCGCTGGTATGAGCGCGTTCCGTGCCATGTTTGCGCAACACTTTAAATTGTTCTGGGGTTAGACTTTTTTCCCATTCTGTTTCTGGCTTAGTTATTTCAAACTTACTATTGTCAACGGTCATAGTATTTAACTTCCAATGTGATTAGCTGTTTCTTCTATTCTTATTTTATTGTTTCTCAATCATGCTTTTATCTGCAACCAGCATATCTAGCTCCCATTGCATCTGCCTACAAACTTTTTTATAGCAAGCATCGACATAATCGCGGTCTTGAGCCGCCGCCCGACCATAACGCTCAAACTCAATCGGCGCGCAAATCCGCGTATGAATTGGTACAGGGAGGGGAATATTGGGTAATGGTCCAATTGCTAGTCCCCAAGGCAGTCCCAAATAAATCGGAAATACCATCGGATCGAAGCCAAATAACCATGGCATACCCCAATCGTGGAGTTGGCGAAGTTCTTTGTAATAGTCAGCTAAAATAATCAAAGTATCGTGAGCGCCGTTAGAAATTGCCGGGATAATGGGAACTCTCTCTCGCAGCGCTAACTTAATAAATCCTTTGCGCCCAGCAAAGTGAATGCGATCGCGCTCTTTATGCAGCCGCCACAAATCTTGCGGTCCTCCAGGATAAACCAATACCGCCGCTCCTTGCCTCAGCGCCGCGCTTGCCATTTTTGGATGAGCCATAACTGCCCCAAGCTTGACAGTTAACTGGGCATATGTAGGCAGCATCCACACATTCGGGTGCATTAGCCCGTATACGGGGCGGTGGGTGCCAAATAGGCGAAACCAGTCCACCATAAACATCAGCGTATCTGGAGCGAGTAAACCGCCGTTATGGGAACCCACAATCAGCATACTGCCATCAGTTGGCAAGTGATGCCAGCCATCGGTTGTGACTTTAAAATAGTGACGGTACAGCCATTCACCCAGGGGTAAAAGCGATTCAATTACCGCCGGATCTCGCCCCTCTAAAGACCAACCATCGAAACGATTAGCTTGGTTGGGATTAGAGCGATTAACACGATTCGCATCCAAATAAGTAAACAATGAGTCCAAACTCCTCTAAAATTTTATCTGACGATAAAAATACTTATATTTAAGTTTCCCATCATGCAATAAAAATTGCGCGATCGCAGTTCCTAAATGTACTAACTTTGGAACTTGGTGATGACTTCATGGATTTATTTAGCGGCTCTACTGTTTACTTAGATACAGATAGTATTTAATCAGAGCATGGTTGACCAATTAACGGCGGCTGGCTATTTGGTTTATTTGCCTCAGCAGCAATGTTTCGGAGCCACAAATTCGATGGAATTGTTTTAATTGCAAGTTGGGGCGGTACATAGCTTTATCCCCCGATAAATGAAAGTTCGTGCCAAGATGAAGGAAACCTCTATTGGGGAATCGTGATGTCTAAAGAGAAGAAAGGCAATAAAGAGACTAAAAAGCCAAAAGCACAGTCTGAAGATTCTAAAAAGCAAAAGAAAGACCCTAAAAGACATGATGGCTTAGGAGGTAAGTAGCTATTAGGGTTGAAGTTAGCTGAATAATTGGATTAGAGTAGTTCAATTAGCCCACCTTGGGTATACACTCACTTGCTTGTAGCTAAAAACCTCTCACAACAACCAAATAAATCTTTTAAATCTAAGTAGTGAAAAGCAGACTAAAAAGTATCAAATTTGACTGATTAGTTAGTGTGGAAGTAGGAAGCAAAAACCTTATGCTACAAATCTGAGGGAGTCTGAGTAGACATTGTTTAAATCCCTAGTTCCCACTACCAAACTAGGCAATCGCCCTGGTAACGTTGCTATCCAAAAAATTCTCAATGCCATATTCTACATTCAGCTCAACTGCTGTTGTGCAAGGGCGATTATTGCCCCATTGCTTTCTTTATTAGAAGACTGCCTATACTTTTATGCTTACTCAGCAACTTCTTCCCGATCCTACACTGACTTTTGCAAGAGATCTAATCATGAAAGCTATCAAATTTGTGCCACCGCTGCCGCATCCAGTTTTTGAGGACAAACCACCAATGCTGTATCTTGTTTAGGTCTGGAGAATAAGGGGGAAGATATGATAATTCACATCCAGCCTCTGCCACAATTTCATCAATTGTCTGGGAGTGGTGGAAACTTGCATTGTCAATGACGATGACCTCTCCCCTTTGCAATTGATGAAGAAGACACTGCTCTAACTACATCTGGAACAAGTTGCAGTTGCAGGGGGTGTGCGATTCGTTGAGTGCTCAATCACGGCAAACAGCCCGTACATAAGCACTCCAGCCAAGACTCCCACATCTTGTGCTGAACTTCAAGGCTGATGTAGGTGAAAGCCCTAGCCGTCAAACTCAGACGTGACTCCTTATCTGCCCACAGTGAGCAAGCTCGATTCTTGCAGGCTGAAGCTGGGAACAGGGCGCAATCAGACAACTATTACGGGTTGACACTGGCGCTAACAGGGGGTTCTTATGATGAAACAGACTCTAAAAAAGCATCCTAGCAACTAGCAGGGCGTAAAACAGGTAACACCTGGAAAGCCTGACTAGGCCAGAGATTAGTATCCCGCCGCCTTGTGCTTCCTCTAGCGGCACGAGTATGGGGTTCTGGCGGATGAATTGAATCCATCTAAGGGAACGAACAATCACCTTGAGGAACGAATAAAAACAGTGGGATGTAACCCCAGTAGGCGTTGTGCGTGAAGCGGAATCCCGCAGACTGGGTAGGATGACCCGTAATTGGGTCAAGGTTCAAAGAATACATCTTTCGGAGCAGAGCATGGTTAGACACAGCGACAGCGCTAGTGAACTTTGGAAAAATCTACCTTGGAAGAAATTTCAGAAGGAGTTATTTCGCTTGCAAAGACGGGTGTATAAAGCAGTTTCAGTTGGAGACAAGCGCAAAGCAATGTCCCTTCAAAAACTCATTCTGAAGTCCAAGGCGGCTAGATTATTGGCAATTCGCCAAGTAACTCAGTTAAATGCTGGTAAGAAAACGGCGGCAATTGACGGCAAAGCGTCCCTCAATTATCAGGAACGCTTTACCTTAAGCGACTTTCTTAAGGATAACGTTAACACATGGAAACATCACAAGCTACGCGAAATTCCCATCCCCAAAAAGGACGGAACAATGCGTTTGCTGAAAGTTCCCACTATGGCGGATAGAGCTTGGCAATGTCTAACAAAATACGCCTTAGAACCCACCTGCGCGTCGCAACCTTCCACGCCAGGAGCTACGGTTTTAGGACAGGACGCTCGGCACACAATGCCCAGAAGTATCTGTTCGACAACCTAAACTCTAAAGTCAATGGAATAGATAAGCGAGTCATTGAACTAGATATCGAAAAATGCGTGCGCCGTGACGGTCAATACGGTATCCCGAACTCAGTTGGGAGAGATTAAGGAGGTGATCTCTAAGTCAACCAACTTACCTTGCGCCGAAAGGCAAAGGGGACAAAAGCATGTTGGTAAAGCGGGGAATAGAGAGAAGGCGTTAAAACTATTGCTCCGCAAAACTTGCGTGACATGGGGAAAGTTAAACTACCTGAACCCTAATTCTGACGACATAGGCGATTGTCTATTCCTACAACGTCTAATAGGAATAATCATCTATGCAATGTTCTAAGCATTTGGACAATGCAACTCCTTTAGATGATGTCAGCTATCAACGAGATAGCCCAATGAATGAGTGGGGCACCTAAATCACGCTAGAACGTACCGGATTGATGCAGCACAAGATTGCCTAAGGGACGCGAGTCCTATGGTGACGGAGTTCCCATAGTAGTCCGAAGACGGGAGAGCCGTCTACATGGCGAAGGGGAACAGGTATTCCTCAACATAAGAAACCAAGAGGTACGCAAGATGCGAACAGCCGAAACGGTTCTCAATGTTATTCGTGCTAGAGGCTTTCAGGGGTTGCCTCTGGATGATGTCTATCGGCAACTATTGAATCCCAATCTGTATCTTCTCGCATACAGCCGCATCTACAGAAATGCAGGTGCGACGACGCGAGGAGTGACTGAGGAAACTGTGGACGGAATGTCTCTTCAGAAAATCGAGAGCATCATTGAGCAAATGCGATATGAACGCTTTCGCTGGACACCCGTTCGGCGAGTCCAAATTCCTAAAAAGAATGGCAAAACTCGACCGCTCGGAATGCCAACCTGGACAGACAAATTGGTACAAGAAGTAGTACGGCTCATGCTCGAAGCATACTACAAACCTCAATTTTCGGATCGCAGTCATGGTTTCAGACCCAAGCGCGGCTGCCATACTGCATTAACAACTATAGACCGCACTTGGCAAGGAACGAAGTGGTTTATCGAAGGTGACATTCGCGGTTGTTTTGACAATATAGACCATCATATCTTGATGTCAATTCTCCGTGAAAAGATCGTAGATAACCGCTTTCTCAGACTGATTGAACTTCTACTCAAGGCTGGATATTGCGAAGAATGGAAATACAAACCCTCGCTAAATGGAACACCACAAGGAGCAATTGTATCGCCAATTTTAGCGAATCTCTACCTTGATAAATTGGATAAATTTGTCGAGCAAACACTCATTCCAGAATACACGCCAGGTCAAAGAAGAGCCGAGAATCCTGAGTATACAAAACTCGTGAAATTGGCTTGGTACTATCGGAAAACGGGGCAGATAGAACGAGCGCGAAAGCTGGAACTTCAATACCAGAAGATGCCCTCTAAAGATGTCAACGACTCGAACTACAGACGATTGTCTTATCTGCGCTACGCAGATGACTTTCTACTTGGCTTTGCAGGCCCTATCGCAGAAGCTAAAGAAATCAGAGAAAAACTGAGGAAGTTTTTAGAAACACTAAAACTCGAACTTTCTGAGGAAAAGACGCTGATTACTCACGCTAAAACTCAGGCAGCAAAATTCCTGGGTTATGAAATTGTAGTTCAACAATCCGACAGCAAGCACACCCACGGGCGACGCTCGCTGAATGGAATTATTGGACTACGAATTCCTGCAAAATTTGTGGAAGAAAAACGCAGATATATGGCAAATGGAAAACCCATCCATCGTGCCGAACTGTTGAACGATGACGATTTAACGATTGTCAATCTTTATCAGGCAGAATATCGAGGATACGTCCATTACTATAGTCTTGCCCAAAACATCGCTTGGCTTGACGAGAGTCAAGCAAACAATGGGGATGTCGCTTATGAAAACACTGGCTTACAAACACAAAACCAGTGTGGCAATAATCGGCAAAAAGTACAAGAAAACAGTCAGGTTTCCACACGGTCTGAGAAAATGGCGTTGAAGTCACAGTCGCAAGAACAGGCAAGAAGCCTCTCATCGCCCAATTTGGTGGCTTATACCAAGTTGCGTTCTAAAAAATCATCCTTAATTCAGGAAAAGTGGCTATACCCCAGGAACCCTGCTGCTATGTCGGAGCGCAACTTAGTATTACAACTCAAACGCAACCTCAAAGCAACCATTCAAGACCTACCCAAATCTCGCAATTATCCACGCCGAAATGAGTTGGTAAAACGACTTCTGGCGGATGAATGCGAAGTCTGCGGAGCGACGGAGAACATCGAAGTTCACCACATTCGCGCCCTCAAAGACTTAAAGGATAAAAGTAGTAAAGAAAAACCACTTTGGATACAGATTATGTCTGCACGGAAGCGGAAAACTTTGATGGTTTGCAAATACTGCCATGATTCAATTCATGCAGGTCGAGAAATGAAACGCCGAGTTACGAAATAGGAGACTGGAGAGCCGTGTACCTGGAAACTCGTAAGCACGGTTTGGAGGGGGGCGATTGGAAAAGTGCCAGCAATGGTAACTCGTCAGCCGCCTACCCTACTTCGATAGGATAAACCACACAACCATTATCGATAAACTCATTGCCCCTCTAGGCATTAAGACAGGAATTTTTCGCTGTCTTAAATCAGGAGTTAACCCAGGATTTCCCGAACAAGGAACGCCGCAGGGTGGGGGCGGTGCGCTACGAAGCGCATCGTGGTAATTCTCAAAAGGAGGTAAGAACTAACGAATGGGATGGCGTTTCCCCCAAAGCGCCAAGGCTAATCCGGCAGGCGGCGGACAATGAGTGAGAACCCGCCCTTTCGCCCGGAGAACAAGGGGCAAAACGCTGACACCCTGTTACAGCGCAAGACTCCAAGCCTGAGTTTGACTATGGCTACGCAAGAAACCCTTGTTTAAAGCGTCCACACCTTGAGCGCACTGTTAAACAACAGGGATGGTGCGAGACATCAGGTAGCCAGCCATTCTACGCAACTGGCGAAACGGTCTTTGATTCGACCGAACCGCTATGGCTATAGGGGTATAAGCCAACGGCTGATGTCGCGGACACTAGGTTTGTGTCCTACGGGCGTAAAGAGGGAGCCTACGGTCAAACGCACCACGTACCACGATGTGAACGTAGGAAGCGTTATTGTCGGTCTGAAAAAGACTGGGTTAACTGCAACTGAAGTGACGATAGCGTGGCAGAGCGGTTGTAGTAGTCCGAGCCAGCGAAGGGCTGGTACATGGCGAAGAACCGCAGTCATTGTAAAAGGAACGTCCGGGAATTAGAGAGGACTAATACTAAGTTGTGGTCAGAGGTAGTAGAGTATTAAATAAAGAAAACTTTGGCAAAGATAAATGTATAGGAGTCAAGTAACCCAAGCCTGTCCTCATCTAGACCTAGAGACAGTCAAGCAGAGAGTAAAGTTAGCGTCATCCCATTGGGACAAACAAAAATGGCTGGTGATATACAATGCACTAGCCGCCCCCAGAACCTCCGCAGAGATTGCCTTACATCTGGGGGTATCCCAAGGTTTTGTCAGAAAAGTAATTCAGCAATATAATCGCACCGGAGAAATCGGATTATCCAGTCCAGGGAAAGGGGGTAGGCGGAACTGCTATTTAAGTTGGGACTCGGAAAAGCAACTGATAGATTC
>NZ_JBYCCV010000023.1:0-55514 GCF_057473825.1 Aliterella sp. E5.1 | reverse complement strand
TTACTTTCTGCTTGACTGTCTCTAGGTCTAGATGAGGACAGGCTTGCGTTACTTGACTCCTGTACATTTATCTTTGCCAAAGTTCTCTCTATTTAATACTCTACTACCTCTGACCACAACTTAGTATAAATATTCAACTGTAAGGGCAATGGCTGGATATTTGGGCAATCAAACCGTAAAGTGCGCGATCGCTAAAAGAATTACTACAACTAGCTGTGATATTGCTGTAATCGGTATGGCTTGCCGTTTTCCTGGGGCGAATACTGTTGAGGAATTTTAGGAAAATTTATGTGATGGGGTGGAATCGATCTCATTTTTTAGCGATGAGGAAGTTTTAGCTTCAGGGGTAGATCCTCAACTATTAACTAATCCTAACTACGTTAAAGCCAAACCTGCGATCGCAGATATCGAGTTATTTGATGCAGAAATTTTGGCGTTGCGGAAAGAGTAATGATTGAGGCAGGAATAGGCAGTGTTCTGAACCGCAGGTAGTGCAACAACAATCTGAACAGAGTACTTAATCATTTCTATCGACTTGGAATAACAGAGTGTTTTAAGGGTGCAGGCGTGCCAAATAGTGCCTCAATCGTGTATTTTCCCCTTCCACACGTGTCATATAAGTCTTGCGCGTCTACGTGACCTGAGTCATCAATAAACTTTGGATAAACAGCATACCCATCTGTTACATCCAAAAAACTCTGCCAACATTTGACGACTGTCCATAATAGTTGAAACGTCACAGAACTACGAGCGCCGATTGTCCAAGCAATAATGCCAGCTTGCCAATGATTTATCGCAGTCCATAACCAAATTTTATCCTGTTTGCTGCCCACAAATGTTTGTAATTCATCTAGCTCGGTCATCTCTGGTTCTGCTTCCGGCTCTGGTACATCTGGCATTTTTTTATCCCGCTTCTGTTACCCACCCCATGACTGTAGGGTGGTGAATATCGGTCACTCGTTCAATACCTCGTAGTCCCATACCGTTCAAATCCATTTTGAGGCATAGTTGTTTTACATCACTTGACTATTGCCAAGGACGATATGACTCAAGAAACTGGCGACCGCACTGCTTCCACTTGTAGCACTGTCTGTCTTTACGATGTCCGTTCTTAACTGTCTGATTTGAGTTGCAATGACAACATTTCATACCTTCATTTTAGCAAAATATCATTACCCTTTCCGCAACGCCGAAATTTTTGCTACCGCATCTCCCAGCAAAGAGCAGTTTTTGCGCTCTATGGGAGTAAAACATATTATGAGCTCCCGGACGTTAGGTTTTGCCGATGAAGTGATGGAAATTACTCATGGTTTGGGTGTAGATATTGTCCTTAGTTGCCTTACGGGTGAATTTATCCCCAAAAGTCTCTCAGTTTTAGCTGATACCGGGAGGTTTGTAGAGATTGGAAAATTGGGAATTTGGCAAGCAAGTCAACTTGAGCAATTAAAGCCTGATGCGGCTTATTATGTTTTCGATTTATTGCAAGTAACTCAACAGCAGCGTGATTTAATCGCTTCCATGCTGCGCCAACTAATGCAGAAGTTTAAAGTCGGCGCACTTGTGCCACTCCCTTGTCAATTGTTCCCGCCTGAGCGAGTAGTAGATGCTTTTCGGTATATGCAACAAGCCAAACATATCGGTAAAATTGCGATCGCATACCATTGCCAAAATACTCGCCCTTGCCCAATTCGTAGCGATGGAACTTATTTAATTACTGGTGGTTTGGGGGATTTGGGTTTAATTGTCGCCAAGTTTTTAGTAGATAAAGGCGCAAAGTATTTAGTATGAGTAGGGCGCAACCCGCCTACAGTTGAAGTCAAAGAGCAGTTAAAAACTCAGTTTACAAATATAACCGTAGTTGTTGCCCAAGCCGATGTTGCTAATACTTCCCAACTTGCTCAAGTGCTTGCAGATATAGAATCTTTACCACCCTTACGCGGAATTATTCACGCGGCGGGAATTTTAGATCATGGCATTTTACAACAGCAAACTTGGGAAAGATTTGAAAAAGTGCTTGCTCCCAAAGTACAAGGCGCTTGGAATTTACACGTTTTAACTCGCAACTGTCCTCTAGACTTTTTTATCATGTTTTCTTCGGTAGCTTCTCTCCTCGGTTCGGCGGGACAAGCTAACTATAAGGGATGGGAACAATCAGCCCCCAACAAGGAATAGAAGTTTTGGAGCAATTGCTATCTTACTCAGGGTTTACTCAAGTAGGTGTAGTACCTATTAATTGGGCGCATTGGTGGCAAAAAAACTCTAAGTTTTATACCCAATTAGCAACATTGCCAGAAACTACGCCGTTGGTGCAGCCAAAAATCTGTAGGGATTTTTCACCAGAGCAATTAGAAAGCTTAGATAATACTACTCGCCACGAGCTAATAATTGAATACGTGCGATCGCAAGTTGCTAAAATTTTGGGGTTAAATTCTACTCATTCAGTAGACGTGCATCAAGGATTTACTGATTTGGGTATAGATTCTCTTACTTCTGTAGAGCTACGAAACCAACTACAAAGTAGTTTAGGCTGTACTCTACCCTCTACTTTGGCTTTGGATTATCCCACTGTCGCCAAACTCACTGATTATTTAGCTGAAAAATTGCTCCAAGACTCTAGTTTTGGTCTAAAAGAGAGTGGTGCAGACATCGATCTGACTGTATCCCAAATTCAGCAGCTTACAGACGCAGAAGCGGAAGCTTTGCTGCTAGACGAACTAGAAAACTTGCTGAAATAACACCCAACCATGACAAATCCCTTACTCAGCCTCAATTACGAACCCGCAATCGAATCCTTGGGCGATGAATACTACGACACCGTTGAAGCGGCGCAATTTCCCGAACAAATCTTACGTTTTCGCAACGACTCTGTATTACCTCTTTTAGGATTAGAGCCTCAAAACGTCACCGACAGCGATTTTGTTGAGGCTTTTGGTAAGTTTCAACGCCAGCCTTTACTAGCTTTACGCTATCACGGTTATCAATTTGGCTACTACAACCCCGATTTGGGTGATGGTAGAGGCTTCCTTTTCGGACAAGTACGCGGTACGGATGGAGAATTGTACGATTTTGGTACGAAAGGATCGGGTAAAACTCCTTACTCTCGCGGCGGTGATGGTAGACTCACGCTCAAAGGGGGAGTAAGGGAAGTATTGGCAACTGAGGCGCTGCATCAAACGGGCGTGCGGACTTCTCGCACTTTTAGTTTAGTGGAGACGGGGGAACAACTTTGGCGGGGAGATGAGCCGTCGCCAACGCGATCGTCAGTAATGGTACGATTTAGCAGATCGCATATTCGTTTTGGCACTTTTGAGCGACTTCATCACATCAATCGCCCAGATTTAACTCAAAAGCTATTAGACCATGTAATTGAATATTATTATCCAGACATTCACAATGAACCCGATCGATACGCACTTTTTTACGCTCAGTTAGTGGCTAGAATTGCCAAATTAGCCGCGCAATGGATGGCAGCAGGTTTTTGTCATGGCGTACTAAATACCGATAATATGTCTATTACTGGAGAAAGCTTTGACTATGGTCCTTATGCTTTTATTCCTAGCTACGATTTGCAATTTACAGCAGCTTATTTTGACCATTATCGGCGCTATAGTTACGGCAATCAACCAGATGTTTGTTGTACGAATTTAGAGGCATTGCAACAGCCTTTAGCCGCCGTTATTGATAGTAATGCTATGGCGCAAGGGTTAGCAAAGTTTTACGAATATTATGAGGTTGAGTACAAGCATTTGATGCTGAAAAAGTTAGGTTTTACGAGTCCAGATTTTCCCCAATCCGACGAGCTATTAGAAGTAACAATTCAACTTTTAAAAGATACTCAAATTGGCTATCACGACTTTTTTACTCAATTGCGATCGCGATTTACACCTAGTTGGAGAGAGCAAGCAGACAGCATATTTAACTTTGGGGATGTTCCAGCAGAGCTTTTATCAAAATGGCAAAACTTATATCAACAAAGCTTATCCAATCTTTCTATTGATGAGATGGAAAAAGTAGCCCATCAATTACAGCAAAGCAATCCTAAAACAACATTACTTCGACCAGTTATAGAATCAGTGTGGGAATCTATAGCTACCGAAGACAATTGGCAGCCTTTTAATGAATTAGTCAAGCGATTGCAAGCGGGAGAGTAAATAAAAACGAGAATTTGATTTATTTGCGATCGCTCTATTTCTGCAAGGAACATTGTAAGCGATCGCGTCTATCATAATTCATGCTTAAAAAATGTCATATTATATTTTCTTGGACTATAAACTTGATTGGCAGCAAAATAGGCATCTTGATATTCGCTCTAGTAAGGTTGTTGCGATCTTATAAGTCTTATCGCCACTTACTTACCATAGTAATCGCTGCTTCTGGATCTCCATTATCTAATCCCCTAGCGCCATGACAGTAAAGGTGGGTAGCGGTCAAGGAAATCGAACGATAGATGAGTAGACCCTGCACGTCCGCACCACCACATTGTTCTGCTGCTGTCCCGCGCGATTCACCTTACTCTACAACCTGGGTAATGCGCCATTCTTGCACTACAATACATGACCACAACAAGAAACCAATCAAGGATAATCCTGAAACTCCATCAAGCCAAATCAAGTTTGATTGCCGCAGGGATCGTTATCATGTCACGCGCTTAAGAGGAGAATTGACCATGACGCTTGCACTGTATCACGCTTCGAGTTCGCTCTGTTCTCAAACAGTAAAGCTAGTTTTGGCTGAGAAAAATCTGGAATTGAAAAGCCATTTAATCAACCTCCTGACCTTTGAGAACTTACAACCGAGCTATATGCGGCTCAATCCTAAAGGTGTTGTTCCGACCCTACTCCACGACGATCGAGTCATTACTGATTCCGCCGCGATCGTTCGATACCTAGATGAACAATTTCCCCATCCTCAATTAATTCCAGTTGAATTTGTATTGCAAGAAAAGATGAATAGCTGGATCGATCTGCAAAATCGATTTCCAATGCGAGAGGTGATGTACGGGAACTACCGAGGAATTGAAGGGGCTGTGTTGCGGCGCTCAGTTCAAATGAAAGCAAAACTTCTTCCTAAATTGATGCAAGCAAATCCAGAACTCAAAGAACTATATGCTATTAAGCTAGAGGACGTGAGGCAATGGAATTGCACGATTCAAAATGCAAGCGAGATTGCGAATCTCAATGCAAAACTCGAACCAATGTTGGAGCGACTAAAATCTCAATTAAGTCAAACAGCCTGACTATGCGGAGATAGTTATTCCTTAGCGGATACAACAGTATGGACAGCCGTTTTGAATCGGTTAGACGAGTTGAAAATCGGTCATTTGTGGCAAGATATTACACGTCCTGCCCTCAGTTCATATTTCAACCAACTTAGAGCGCGTCCTAGTTTCAACACAGCGATTCAAGAGGATAAAATGCCTTTGCCAATGGTTCTAGCAGGTTTACGAAAAGTCTTTCTAAGTATCTAATCGATGCCAGTAGCACTGCTTTGTCGTGCTGCCCACCTTAGTGTTCAACCACTGCCTATATTGGGTCATTCCGGTGTAGCACAGTTGTTGGGCTGCGGCGTACAGCTAGCGCGAAAATTTAGAACAAGTAGCCGAGCAGATCGACCATTCCGTCTTGCCAAGTTTGTTCGCTAATCTGCTTGACCATCATACAATCTGACATTAATTCCTCCCCTACACCAAGGGTTTGATGTTCATCAACCTTCATCCAACGACAAAGGTTTTCGACTCGTTGATATCCATTTTTAGCGTACAAACGAGAATCATCTGCAAATAAGATCAAAAAGTCAATCTTGCTCGTTTTGCTCAATTCTTCTATCTGCTGTAACAATGTCGTTGCAATTTTCTGCGATCGATAGGATGAGGATACACACAAATCAATCAGACCGAAGATTCGCGCTGGAGTTCCCGTGTTGGTAATCACTCGATGCTCGATGCCCATATGAGCAATCAAGTTCTCGCCTGCCCATACCAAGTAACGGAACTGCGGCAAAAGTTTGTAGTAACTCCGATCGAGTGGATAATCTGGAAACGATTCTACTAATAACTGATTCGCAAGCTTGTGGACTTCATCAGAAAGGTTGTACTCCAGAACAATTTCAATAAACATTAGGGGAGGAATAAGCAACAAAAATATTTTCTAATCTGCCATGGTTATTTATTGCGTTTCAAATCTCTTCCCGGCAGTTTGTAAATACTGCCCTCACCGATAACCTTTGCCATATCATCAACCAACTGACGAGTCCGCTTTTAACAGAATTGTTCTACTGCATCAACTACGCAAAACCTCCATTGACCCCTAAATTTTGTCTTTTTACCCATCGCACAGACTCGCTAGCCAAAAACAGAACGACGTGAGAAATATAGCTTTAAGAACGCCGGACATTAAAGCAACACCATTCTTTGCGCCGCCAAATAGTTGCAACAACCCAGCCATTTTCTTCTAAAGTATCTGCCACATCTGCCGCTTGGTCGAGCAATACACCACTAAAGATCCCCCATGTTGTTGGTTTGCAAAGCGCGCTTATTTGGGGAATTAAGCGAATAATTACTTCTGCCAAAATATTGCACATAATGCCATCTACCTGCTCATTATGAAGCAGCTTTTGTACTTGCTCTACACTACCCTTATCTACTAATAAGCGATCGCCTGCAATTTTATTCAACTCTCGGTTGCTAGTAGTAGATTCTACAGCTAATAAATCTGTATCTACGGCATAGACTTTACTCGCACCAAGTAGCAACGCGCCAATAGAAAGAATGCCCGAACCACAGCCAATGTCTGCTAATACTTCGCCTTGGGAATCTTGATCAATCCGCATTTCTAATGATTCCAAACATAGCTGAGTCGTTGCATGATTGCCCGTACCGAAAGCCATCCCCGGATCGAGAGTAAGAACTAAGCGCGTTGTATTTTCTGGTACTTCTATCCAAGCTGGATTAATCAAAAAATACTCGCCGATTTCCTCTGGTTGCCAGTAGTCTTTCCAACTACTTGCCCAATCTTCTTCATCTATCAATTGCCAGTGCATTGATGGCGTAGGTAGTTCGGCAATTAAAGCATCTTGCCTCAGCCACAATGACAGCGCTGCCAAGTCAAGTAGTTGAACTTGATTTCTGGGTAAATAAGCCTTTACTAAACTAGCAGCACCATTATTCTCACTCACTGTCCCTTGACAGCCGAACTTGTCCAAGCGCCAGAAAATCGATTCCTCTAAGCTTGAATCGCAATTAATTTGTAGTTCCCACCAACTATTTGCCATAAAGCATTAGCAATTAGCACGGCTATAAAGTGACTGTATACGCATCTCTAATTCCTGGAACTTTGATAATTTCCGCTAAGATTCCATCGGGTAATGGATCGTCTAAACTCAACACCATCACCGCATCGCCACGAACAATTTTACGTCCTACCTGCATACTGGCAATATTGACATTGAAGCTGCCTAGCAACGAGCCGATTTTACCAATGAGTCCTGGCATATCGCGGTGCAAAGTAAACAGCATATGTTGAGTTGGTGGGACGTTAATCGGAAATTCGTCAATATCTGTAATCCGAATTTCGCCATCTCCTAGTAGTGCGCCTGTAACCGAGTGAGCGCCTAACGAGCCTTTTGCTTCTAAGTACAAAGATCCGGCATAATCTCGGACCGCCGCATCCCGCGTTTCAATAACTCGTATTCCCCGCTCTTTTGCCTCAATACTAGCGTTTACATAATTTACCCGTTCGCGCAAAGCTTGGGAGAGCAAGCCTTTGAGCGATGCTACTACTAATGGCTGGCTTTTATTGGTTGCAAGTTCGCCTTGGAGTTTGACATTGAGCAACTCTACTCTCCCCCCTGCCAACTGACCGACAAACTTACCCAAAGTTTCAGCTAGTTGCATATAAGGTCGCAGTTCTTCCATTACATCCGGGCTAAGTCCGGGAATATTTACGGCGCTACGCGCTGGCAAGCCTAGCAATACGTCCCGAATTTGCTCGGCAACATCTATGGCTACGTTTACTTGCGCCTCGGCGGTAGATGCGCCCAAGTGCGGAGTCAAAATTGCTTGTTTGCCCAAGGCTTTGAGGGGCGACTCTCCCAAGGGTTCGGTTTCGTATACGTCTAAAGCCGCGCCGCCAATTTGCCCTTTTTCTAAAGCTTCAGCTAAAGCAATTTCGTCAATAATGCCGCCTCTAGCACAGTTAATAATTCGGGCGTTGGGCTTCATCTTAGCTAAAGCTTCGGCGTTGATGAGGTGAGTTGTTTCGGGAGTTTTGGGAATATGTAGGGTGATATAGTCCGCCTCTCGCAGGAGTAGATCCATATCTACCAAACGACAGCCTAACTGTTCGGCGCGTTCGTTGGAAATAAATGGATCGAAAGCAATTAATTTCATCCCCATGGCTTTAGCAACATTAGCGACATGAGAGCCAATTTTACCTAAACCCACAACTCCCAAAGTTTTTTTGTAAACTTCAGCGCCCACGTAGCTTTTGCGATCCCACTGTCCGCTTTTTACCGAAGTATTGGCATCAGGAATGTAGCGAGAGAGCGCCATCATCATCGCTAGAGCGTGTTCGGCGGCGGCGATTGTATTTCCTTCGGGGGAATTTACAACTACAATGCCTCGGCGCGTCGCGGCGGGTACATCGACATTATCTACCCCTACGCCAGCGCGTCCAATAATTTTTAGTTGGGTTCCCGCATCAATAATTTCTTTAGTAACGCGGCTACCAGAGCGGATCATTAGTGCGTCATACTCTGGAATGATTTGGATAAATTGTTCGGGCGATAAATTGGTCTTTATGTCAACGGTTGCAACTTGAGAGAGGATATCAATTCCAACTTGGTCGATGGGGTCAGATACAAGAACTTTGGGCATTTTTCTATAGGAAGTCGCGCTATACTTCTTTTTTACGGTGGGCTTTAATTTTTAACTTTAGCTTTGCTTGGTTCCGTATCAATACTTCAAAACTTGAAGATTGTTTGCATAACGAAAGTGCGATCGCTTTTAACGCTGCGCTAAAAGCGCAATCGCGCCCAAAGTCACGGCGGCACAAGCAATAATTGTTCCCGCCATAATTAAAATAACTATAGTTTAGGGCATACTCGCAGCAAGTTAAACTATAACCCAAAGCCGAAACCAGTAATCACAAAATCTATCGTATTTTATGAACTATCTTATCGCCGTAATGAGCGATCGCATTCAAGCTGAGACTGCCTATGTAGCTCTAGAAAAAGAAGGCATACCTTTAGCAAATGTCAGTATCTTGGGCAAGGGTTATAAAACGGCGGACGAGTTTGGTTTAATCGATCCCAATGCCGAAGCTAAAAAACAATCGCGTTTACTATCATTTTGGCTAGTACCTTTTGGGTTTATTGCTGGCGGAGCTTTTAATCTGCTGACAGGTTTAAATACTTTTCCTTGGGCGGGGAGCGTAGGTAATATTGTAATTGGCGCTCTTTTAGGTGCGGCTGGCGGTTTGATGGGCAGCTTTTTCGCGGGTGGTGGAGTGGGTTTAACTCTAGGTGGCGGCGACGCGCTTCCCTACCGCAATCGTCTAAATGCAGGCAAATATTTAGTAGTTGTCAAAGGATCAGATCTAGTTACTCGTCAAGCTAACCGAGTATTGCGACAGTTAGAGCCAGAAAACTTACAAGGATACAACGATCCTGACGAGCAGTAATAAAATTTATCTAGTTAATAGTTTTAAATGCTACCAAGAGAAGAAATTTTAAAAGGTGTAGAAAATCGAGACAGTATAGCGCGGGTAATCGATCGCGCCGAACAGTCAATTAAGACGTGGGAAGTTGTGTTAACAGACTTTCTGTCGCCTCCAGAACTTGCCGAACTCCAACGGGTGTTTAGCCGCTTGACAGAGGTGCAAATGGTAGCTTGGGGCGGGTACGAACAAGCCGAACGTCAAAGAGTTGCAATTGCCCGTGCGGAAATGCCTCTAGAACGCGAGCAGGTGGAGTTAGTAGCGCTAGAAATCGCTGGAAACTTCCTATTTGATACAGCGACGCACCGCGACTTTTTGGGGGCGATGTTGGGGACGGGAATTGTCCGCGAGAAGACGGGAGATGTTATTGTATTGGGCGAACGGGGGGCGCAGGCGATCGTTGCGCCTGAATTAGGAGAATTTTTAGAAATGAGCTTACAGCAGGTGCGTTCTGTCCCGGTGAAAACTCAGCGTATCGATTTAAGCGAGTTAAAAATTAGAGAACCCAAAAAAAAGGCATCAACGACTGTTGAAGCTTCTTTACGGTTAGATGCGATCGCATCTGCGGGTTTTGGAATGTCTCGCAGCAAAATGTCGGACTTAATTGATGGCGGCGATGTGCGCGTCAATTGGAAAGATGTTACTCAAGCAAGTTATCAAGTCAAGTCTGGCGATTTGATTGCTATTAGCGGTAAGGGGAGATTGGAAGTCGGCGAAATTGCTGTAACTAAAAAAGAACGTTATCGCATCCAACTCACTCGCTATATGTAAGTAACAAATACACATAGGCAAAATATTTCCAGCGTTGGGTTGAGCCAATAGCTATAAGCCTGGGGTTCTAACCCTAGGCTGATTGAAAGGAAACTAACTAAGCTTTAGATTTATTGTTTATACCTGTTCCTAGAATAGTTTTCCACAAATTTATTAAGGCTTCTCTCGGTAAAAATCGCGGGATATTTACAAGCACTTGATTTCTAATATCTCCAGGTACAAGCGTAGAACGATCGCTTTTCAATGCTTCTAAAGCTTCACGCACTATTACTTCTGGAGGAGTAGAATTTGCTTCGGCGGCTTTCGCTAAAAAGCTCGGAAACTCCGCATCTGCAAAAAAGCTCGTAGGCGATGGACCCGGACAAACGGCAAGAATGTTAACGTTGTAGCTACGATTTTCTGCCCACAAAGCCTCGCTAAAACTCAATACAAAAGCTTTACTAGCAGCGTAAACCGTAAAGTATGGCATTGGTTGAAAAGCAGCGCTCGAGGCCATATTGATTATCCCTCCAGAACGGCGATCGCGCATTCCTGGTAAGAAGTGGTGCGTTAAGTCTACTAATGCCAATATATTTAGTTGAACTATCTTTACTTGTTTTTCGCCATCGCGCTCGGCAAAATCACCGTAGTCACCAAAACCAGCATTATTAACCAATAAATCGATGGTTATTCCTTTTTGATTTACCTTGTCAAATACATCTTGCGCCGCGTTTGGGGCAGTCAAGTCTTGAACAATAACATCTACGTCAATTGTGTACTGTGATCGCAAGTTTTGTGCCAATAATTGCAGCTTTTCTTCCGAACGTGCTACCAAAACTAAATTCATTTGCTTTTGTGCTAGTTCTTGGGCGAAAATTTCCCCAATCCCCGCCGAAGCTCCAGTAATCAAAGCAGTTTTCATTGACTAATCTTGTTTAAACTTTTTAAATCTTAACAATTTATTCTAGAAAAATACTCTATCAACAGTCGTGGAGTTGAGCCTAAAACAACGTTCTAATAAAATCGTACAAATGATGTGCTAGTTCCAGTTTGCTACAAGCAGGAATTTCTACTTGACGATTTTGAGCATCTATAAAAACTGCGCTATTAGAATCGCTACCAAAACCACTATTGGGTAAATCGATGGGGTTAGATGCGATCGCATCTAATTTTTTTGCCTGCAATTTCTGCAAGGCTGGCGTGACAATATCTCCCGTCTGGGCGGCAAAACCTATCAAACGCTGATGCGGCTGCTTTAAGTGTCCTAATTGCGCTACTATATCCCCAACAAATTCTAGAGGTAAGCTTTGAGGTAGCGACTTTTTAGGCAACTTTTCGCTGCTGTAATTTGCAGGCTTTACATCTGCCACCGCCGCCGCCATTATTGTAATATCGGCGTTAGCAAAATTAGTTAACATTGCTTGGCGCATTTCGTCAGCGCTTACTACCGCAATTGTCTGTACCCCTGAAGGGATATCGCCGCTAATAGGGGCGTGAACTAGCGTTACTATTGCGCCTCTACTTAATGCAGCTTGGGCTAAAGCTAAACCCATTTTCCCTGTAGATGGATTGCCAATAAACCGGACAGGATCTAAATATTCTCGCGTTCCACCCGCACTAATTAATACTCGTTTTCCGAGCAAGTCTCGCTGTCCTTTTGCGTACAAAAGCGATCGCAAATGAGTATTAATCTCCCCAGGTTCTGCCATGCGCCCCGCGCCCACGCGATCGCAAGCTAACAAGCCATGCCCGGTTTCCATACCATAATATCGGCTATCCGTTAATAATTGCTGCCAGTTGCGCTGTACTGATAATTGCTGCCACATTTCTGTATTCATGGCAGGGGCAAGTAAAATTGGACAATTAGAAGCTAAAACGGTATTAGTAAGTAGATTATCTGCCATACCGTGAGCTAATTTAGCAAGAGTATTGGCTGTCAAAGGTGCAACAACTAAAACTTCCGCCCATTCACCCAAATCTATATGTAGAGGGCGATGGTGGGTTGATTGCCAGAAATCTTTATCGGTATAAGCTGGATGACGGGCAAGAGTAGCTAAAGTTAGCGGCGTAATGAATTGTTGGGCGGAATTAGTGAGAATTACCCGTACTTCCGCCCCAGCTTTGAATAGCGTCGATACAAGTTCGCAAACTTTGTAAGCCGCAATACCGCCGCCTACGCCAATTAAAATTTTCCTACCGAGCATTTACGACTCGTCGTAAGGATCTATGTCTAATAAATAAACGAAAGGCTCTACCAATTCTGGACGCTGAAAGGCGATCGCTCTAAGTAAATGCCAATCGTTTAATCCGTCAAAAGCATTTGTATAATTATCTTGCTCTAGACGTAAAGCTAAGTCTTCCACTTCCTCCGCAGACATGACGGCAATGTCTTGTTTGGAAATGCTTAAAGTTTCTACCATTGCTTGCGCCTCCAGCAACATTTAAGTGCAGCAGATAGCGTCGCATTGCTGCAACTACCGTATCTATTTTAGTTGGATAAGTGGAATTGTGTAATTAAATTGTCACTGTTATTTATAACTACACCGAGGTTAAAACGACTTCGCTGGCATTACTGACTTTTGCCTCTGCTTGAGTGCAGTATACTTCGCAGGAATTATTGGGACTTTCTATCAGCTTAATTTTATGCAACTGCGCTCCCAATTGCTCAAGAGGCGATCGCAATAAGTCCCGAATGCGGACGGCAATATTTTCCGCCGTTGGTACTATTTGGGCAAAGTAAGCAATATCTTTATTCAAAAAAGTATGATCGAATGGCTCAACTACTTGCTCGTCGATAGCTGCTTGCAAAGCACCTAAGTCAACTAACATCCCTGTTCTAGAATCTATTTCGCCTTTTACGGTTACTTCTAGATGGTAATTATGACCGTGACCGTTGGGACGAGCGCATTTGCCATAAATTTCGACATTTTCCTCGTAACTAAGGTCAGGATGCGCCAGACGATGAGCGGCGCTAAAGTGAGTGCTGATAGTTAGATAAGCTTCCATACCGTTTCCTTGATAATCTGCCCAAAGTTGAGGGTGTTCAAATAGTTGAATATTGACTAGAGGTAAATGAGACTCTAGCTTTTGCCAGATAATTCGGGCAATATTTTCGGTAGTCGGCAGAGTTTGTTGAAATTCTGACCAAGCATCATTCAGGTAGGAATAGTCTAAATAGTCGGTAACTTCGCGCTTAATTACCTGCTTGACTTCCGACAAATTCATCACCATACCGTAGCGATCTAGTTCTCCGGTGATCGCTACATACAACACATAATTATGTCCATGTCCGGGAGAGCGGGTACATAAGCCAAAGCGTTGAATATTTTCAGCTTCGCTTAATTGGGGCAACCAATAGCGATGGCTGGCAGAAAATTGAGCGCGGCGATTGACAATACATTGCATGAGTATTTAGACGCAGTTTGTAAAAAATCTTAACCTACCTACTTAAAGCATAAAGCAAGTCTGATTTAACCTACTAGCCCAAAACTAAGATTTTAGGCAAAGTCAGCTAAAGCAGCTTGTACGTCTTCATGCAAAGACGCAGCAATGCGGAACAATTCTTGACCAACATGAAGATAGCGATCGTCGTAGTTGAGGGGAAAGTAGTTTAATTCGTCTAGCCCATCACCTAAATGATTGAGACAGTAGTAAAGATGGGCGGCGGCACTAGCTACAATTGGCGGATTGGGCATTGAGCGAAAAATACTTTGCGCTTCTTTAAGAAAATCGCAGCAATTTTTGAGATAGTCTTGGAATCCTTCTAGCAATTCGTCATCGAAAGGATCTGCCGCAAGTTCGTCAATTTGTTCGTCTAAGGAATTAAGAATGCCAAGCAATAGCTGATTTACAGGTTGATAAACTTGTTGTAGCCATGTTTGGACTTGCTCGTCTGCTGCCCTACCTCTTTTGCGAGAAGCGCGATCGCTTTTTGCCGAAGTTGGGGATTTTGCAAACGGATTACTTTGAACTTTACTAGCGTTCAATTGGCGATCGTACGATCGCCGATTAGCCATATCTTTAAGTACTTCATAAGCCGCATTAATCCGAATAATCTCTTGGCAATCATTTGTTGCCTGATGGCTATCAGGATGAAACTGCTTGACCAGACGGCGATAAGCCTGCTTAATCTCCGCACCTGTGGCATTAGGAAGCACCTGGAGGGTGTCGTAGTGGTTGTTTAGATCTGCCATTTCACCACTTTAGCGCAAGAGCGAGGGCAAAATAATCGAGTATATTGCCCTCTTAGTTTTACTCTCTACTTCCTGCTATTGCCGGAACTCGCGGCTCCAAATCTTGAAATAATGGAGTGCTTAAGTAGCGTTCGCCAAAACTCGGCTGAATCATCACAATCAATTTTCCGGCGTTTTCTGGACGCTGGGCAACAACGATCGCCGCCCGTAATGCTGCACCGGAGGAAACACCCGAAAGCAACCCTTCTTCCCGTGCCAAACGCCGACCGTAAGCAATCGACTCATCATCGCTAACTTTGATTACTTCATCAATCATGTTCACATTCAAAACTTGGGGAATAAAACCTGCGCCAATGCCTTGAATTTTGTGCGGTCCGGGGTTGCCTCCCGATAAAACTGGGCTATTGACGGGTTCAACGGCGATCGCTTTGAAGCTAGGCTTTTTGGTCTTAAGAACCTCTGCAACCCCCGTGATCGTTCCCCCAGTGCCTACTCCGGCGACAATCATATCTACTTGTCCGTCTGTATCTTCCCAAATTTCTAGGGCAGTAGTTTCGCGGTGAATTTGGGCATTTGCGGGGTTGCGGAACTGCTGCAACATATAAGCATTTGGTGTTGTATCCACAATTGCTTGCGCCCGCCGAATTGCCCCGCTCATACCTTCAATGCCTGGAGTGAGTTCTAATTCGGCTCCATAAGCGCGCAACATTGCCCTGCGCTCGCCGCTCATGGTATCGGGCATGGTCAAAATCAAACGATATCCTCTAGCGGCGGCTGCCATTGCTAGAGCGATTCCTGTATTTCCTGAAGTTGGTTCTACTAATATTGTCTTTCCAGGAGCGATTAATTGTTCCTGTTCGGCGGCATTAATCATACTCACCCCAATTCGATCTTTAACGGAGGCGGAAGGATTCATGCTCTCAAGCTTTACCACAATTTGGGCTACACATCCCTCAGCTTGGGGAATGTGGTTTAACTGCACTAAAGGAGTGCGACCGACTAATTCTGTAATATCGCGAGCAATACGCATAGTCTTAGTTAGTTGTGTAATCGATGGGTTCAACAGCAAACAAAAAATTCAAACCAAAAATTGGTGCAAAGGTAAAAACGCCCCCTTTTATATGTAGTACATTAAATTCACTTGCTTTCTAGCAGAGCGGCGATCGCAAAGCTCTTGAAGCGTGTAATTTTGTAAAACTAAATCCGCCGCTTGCCGTGCTTCTACCCAGATTTCTTGAATTATTGCACTTTCTAATGTTTTGGGATTCGCTTCTTCTTCAGGCGAATTAGAGTTTAATCCCTCCAAGCATCCCATCACCTCCAATAGGGTAATTTTCCAGGGTTCTCTTGACAAGATGTAACCACCTTTTGCCCCACGTTGACTCTTTACTATTCCCCCACGCCTTAAGGTTGCAAGTAGCTGTTCCAAGTAGCGATCGGGTATATTTTGTTCTGCTGCAATTTGCCGAATTTGCAGAGGTTCGCCACCAGCGTAATGAGTTGCTAGTTCTAGAAGGGCAAGCAAGGCATATTCAGATTTACAAGAGATATCCACAGGCAAAAATGAGCGCGAAAGATAATTAAAATTGTTATCGGCTTTACGCTCATTATACTACGGTTCTCCACTGGGGTTTGCTAGTTTTGCTAAAAATAGTAATTGTTCTTTGATTAAAGAACTTTTGTCTCTACTAGCAAAGAAAAACCCCGCCTCTAAGCGGGGTTTTGAGCATTCAGGTAAATATTACCGGATTTAGAAAGTGAATGTTGTTCTTAAAGTACCAATTACTATGTCCTCACGAGGTCCACTTTGACCCGGAGCCGTTAGCCAGATTAGACCAGGAGTAAGGGAGATGTTATCTGTTAACTGGTACTTGTAAAAGCCTTCAATGTGATAACCATAGTTGGGATCGTAGCTAACGCCCGCAACATCAATGTCTCTTAGCGTCGGTTCCACACCAGCAATAATCCCTAGCACGTTACCTTCTTTACCTAAATCTGGGAAACTGACTCCAAGAGCATAACTCCAAACGTCTGCACTACCGACATCGATCAACTCAACATCGGTTTTAGTTACCCAGCCGCTAATTGAAATGCGATCGCTCAACCGTAAAGCTGCCGATAATCCATAGGAATCGGTACTTAGCTTTGTTCGTCGTCCGTCCAAAAGTGAACTAGGATCGTTCGCCTGAGCCGTACCTACGATAGGTGTACCAATCGCTCTAGAAGCAGAACTACCAATATCAAAAATCCCATCGCCAGCATTATGGTAGCCTCTAACGTAGGTTGCCGCAAGTCCTAAGCGATCTCCTAAGTTAAAGTTAATTTGCGCCAACGCACTAAAGTCACCATTGACAAAACCTAAGTCGCCATCAACTCCAGCAAACTCCTCTCCGTTGGTTGTCCCCGTTGAACTGATTCTGCCAGGACTATTGCCATTATCAGCAAAATAGCCCAAGCTAATCGACGTAGCACCTAACACTCCTCTTTCTCCAAAGGGAATATTGATGCCGCCACCAACACCACCACCAACGTTGTAAATTGGGTTGTGTTCAGCAAAGGTCGAAAGCGCGCCATTACCCCCAGTAAAACCTTCAAAGTAAGGATTCACTGTCGGCACAAAATCTGCCCAAAGCCCGCCAACAGCAGCAAGATAAACGCGAACTTTACTGATTGAAAATTCGTAAGCTGCCCAATCTAGGAAGAAACTATTGTCTGTTGAAGGTGAGAGGTTGAAGGTTTGCTGTCCTTCAAATGTTCTGTTAGTACCACTTGATTGTTGGTTAAAAGAAAATGCTTGGGCGTTACCTGCCGCTAGACGGGTATGTAAAATATCTGTCCCGGTAAAGCTGCTTTGGAATTCGAGGCGGGCGCGGGCTTGCAGTACAGTATTATTTTGATCTCCGACGGTGTCCCCAAAAGCATCGGTGGCGGCGGCAACTACTTCACCAAGTAGCTTAGTAGTGGTCGAAAATTGATTTGCTTCTAGTTCGGCGGTGACAGCTTCTACGCTATCTACCCTACCGCGCAAGGTTGCAAGTTCTGTTGCAAATTCTTCTTGTAGTCTTTGCAAGGTTGCTAAGTCTTCACGCCTTACTGCGTCGGCGGTGGCGGTGGCAATTAATTCATTAACCCTATCTAAACAAGCATTTAAGCCTGCCGCAAATTCGTATCTTGTCGTAGCGCGATTTCCCCGGTATGTGCCATCAGGATAACCTGCAATACAGCCATAGCGCTCTACTAACGATTGCAATGCCTGAAATGCCCAATCTGTAGGCTGCACGTCAGATAACTGCGATACAGAGGTTACTTGAGAAATTGTATTATTGTCTACTTTGCCTTTCCCTTCATTGCTGTAGCTATCTATCTGGCTGAGATTATCGATAGTAGGGTTAGCGGCTGGTTGTTGAGCTTCTACACTTGCTTGAGCAATTTTTAGCTCATTTACTACTGTTGGTAGTTCAGCTTGGGTTGTTTTTATTTCATTTGTAGCCATTGCTACAGGCGCGATCGCTAATGTTGCTCCGATTACTGCTGGGTAAAACAGTAAAGCTTGCCAGAATATCTTAGACATCATCTATTCCTCACACCTTCAACTAAAAAATTATCTATTGCCAACGGTCTAACCGTCTGTCAACTTACTTACACTTTAAGAAGGAGCCACACTAGGAAAATTCTATAGCTAAGTTATCTCAACGTAAAGCTTAATTAAGATTAAATTAATATCTCATGATTTAATTAAACTTAAATTTGTTTTTTGCAGTATTTTGTATACTAACTAGCAATTAAATTTTCATAAATATGTATATATATATATATTGCTTTAGTTAATAGTTATCTTGGCTGTCTCTAACTATAGGCAGCGACTAATTTAGCGATCGCTCAATTGTGCTAACGTCCGTAATAAACTTGCGTATTGCTTAATCCAGAATCTAGCAAATAACGATTGTAAGTTTCTGCTTGTCCCTTGGCAGTAAAGGGTCCTACACGCAGATAAGAACCGCGATCGTGTCTTTGACTAATGATAGCTGCAACTACTATTGGTAACTATTTTACCTGGCTTTCAACACTAGATAAATTTTTAACATCAGTAGGAATTACAACAAAGTAAAACTTAGAACTGTCTGTTTTTAAAGCTACTTCTTTAGCCGTAGTCAAATTGAATATATGAGGAGAAATGCCTTGAGACTGTAGTTTTTGGGCTAGGGTAATAGCATTTAATTCTTTGCCAAAAACTCCAGCTTGAATTACAGATTTTCCTTGATGTTGACGCATAAAAGCAGTCGGGATCATCTGTTTGACTTGTTCTAGTTGGGCTGAATTAGCATTATTAATATAGACTAAATAATTGTCAACTTTTTGAGGAGCAGGAGTCTCTGGTACGCGAAAATCAAGATCGCGGGGAACAAAGACTTCATCGACAACGTGAGAATTGGACTTATTTAATTGCGGTGGTGGAGGTAGGGTTTCAACTACAGTTTGAGAAATTGCCAAAGGACTTGAAAATGTTTGAGCCTGAGTAGGAACAGTTGTTACAAACCATCTTCCTAGTAAAAATTGACAGCTAAAAAAGACGGTAATTTGATTTATCCGATTCATGTTTCGAGTAGTAATGGGGTAATAGATGTAATTAGGGAGAACTGTGCTAAAGCAATGGTTGTTTCTAAAAAATTGGCTGCAAAAAACAAGACTATAAAAAGTAAGATTAGGTTTCTTTGCATACAGATTCAAGCGCAATTTCTCGGAAAAATTTGCCTAAAGAATAATTATTAGCGCCAAAATTCCGTAAATATGCGGTGTTTTGGCGCTTAGCGCACTTGTTCAACAATGAAAGTGTTAACTTAGAAGATAGTCCCGGCATTTCAATTGACTAATATGAACAAAGTTGTGGTTGGTTTATCTGGTGGTGTAGATAGTTCCACCGCCGCCGCTATTTTGCAAAGTCGCGGTTATGAAGTTGTGGGCTTGACTCTTTGGTTAATGAAGGGGAAAGGTCAATGTTGCTCGGAAGGCATGGTTGATGCTGCCGAGCTTTGTCAGCAATTAGGTATTCCCCATCATGTAGTTGATAGCCGGGAAGTATTTGAGGCGAATATTATCGATTACTTGGTGGCGGGTTACGGCGAAGGTATTACACCCTTGCCTTGCTCTGCTTGCAACAAGTCAGTAAAGTTTGGTCCCATGGTTAAGTATGCCCGTGAAGAATTGGGCATTGACAAAATTGCCACAGGTCATTACGCCCAAATTACCTATGACGAGGCATCAGGGCGTTACCAGTTGCGTCGAGCAGTAGATCGCAATAAAGATCAGTCTTACTTTTTGTACGATCTCAGTCAAGAAATGTTAGCCGCTTCGGTGTTTCCGTTAGGGGGATATATCAAAGCCCAAACCCGCGAGATTGCGACTTATTACGGGCTAAAAACGGCAGATAAAGCAGAAAGTCAAGATTTGTGCTTGGTAGAAAGTCACGGCTCTATGCAAACATTTTTGGATAAATATATTGCACCTAAAAAAGGCGATATTGTTGACTTGCAAGGCAAAGTATTAGGTCAGCATGACGGCGTACATCATTACACCATTGGTCAGCGTAAAGGGCTAGGAATCGCTGCGGCGGAGCCGTTGTACGTGGTGGGATTGGACTCCGCGAGCAATAAAGTGATTGTAGGCGATCGCACGAGCGCCGATAAAACTGAATGTACGGTAGCACGAGTCAATTGGGTAAGTATTGACAAACCAACTGCGCCAATTCGCGCTGAAGTTCAGATCCGTTATCGCTCAAGTGGTGTACCAGTAACGGTTATTCCCTTAGAAAATTCGCGCGTCAAGTTAGTATTTGACGAGCCGCAATTTAGTATTACTCCCGGTCAAGCGGCGGTTTGGTACGATGGCGATATGGTAGTAGGTGGCGGAATTATCGAAAAGCAAGCTTAAAATTATCAAGTAAGTTTTTAAAAGGTAAACAGTAATATGTTTGCCTTTTTTATTTACTAAGTAGCTACAAAATAATTTTTTACTATGCCAAAATCTGACGATTGCCTAAAAACTGTTTATGCAAGCGATCGCCAGCAATGGCGAGAATGGTTAGCGCAAAACCATCGCACATCGCTTTGGATATGGCTTGTCTACTACAAAGTAAAAAGTCGTAAGCCAAGCGTTCGCTATAGCGAAGCAGTAAAAGAAGCCTTATGTTTTGGCTGGATTGACAGTAAAGTAAAATCCTTAGACGCAGAACGTTATCAGCAAATATTTACACCCCGAAAACCAAAAAGTGTTTGGTCAAAATTAAATAAGCAATATATTGCAGAACTGATAGAACAAGGTTTGATGACGGAGGCTGGTTTTAAAAAAATTGAAGTTGCAAAGCAAAATGGCTCTTGGAACAAGTTAGATGCGATAGAACAATTGATTATTCCAGTAGATTTAGAGCAAGCCTTAGCCGCAAATGAAACTGCCAATAAATATTTTGAGGCATTTAGTAACACATCCAAAAAAAATATCCTGTATTGGGTTGAAAATGCCAAACGCCCGGAAACAAGGTTAAAAAGAATTGAGCAAACAATAATTTCAGCAACCCAGAACAAAAACCCCTTGGTTCGATGATGCTGCGATAACTTGGTACGATAGGTGATTGTAGATAAAATCGAAATATTATGAGTTATAGAGACGGTATTGCTCCTCACGGAATGCAGCTAGTTAATCGCATTGCTTCCCCCGAAAAAAAGCAAGAATTTCTAGAAAAAGCTGAAGTTTTGCCGCGAGTGCAGCTTGATGAGCGTGCTGTTTCCGATTTGGTCATGCTGGCAATAGGTGCATTTAGTCCCTTGACGGGATTTATGGAACAAGCAGACTATGATCGCACAGTTGTAGATATGCGTCTGGCTAATGGCTTACCTTGGTCGATTCCAATTACTTTATCAGTAACAGAAGCCGTTGCTTCTCCCTTAAAAGAAGGTAGTTTGATTCGTTTAGACGATCCTACAGGTAAATTTATCGGCGTTTTGGAATTAACCCAAAAGTATCGCTATGACAAAACTAAGGAAGTAATTAATGTATATAAAACTGATGATGCTAACCACCCAGGAGTACAAGTAGTTTACAACCAAGGTGAGATAAATCTAGCAGGTTCAATTTGGCTGTTGCAACGCGAAGCTCATCCCCAGTTTCCCGCTTACCAAATCGATCCCATCGAGTCGCGGCGAATGTTTAAAGAAAAGGGATGGAAAACAATTGTTGGTTTTCAAACTCGCAACCCCATCCACCGCGCTCATGAATATATCCAAAAATGCGCGATGGAGACGGTAGATGGTTTGTTTTTGCATCCTTTAGTCGGCGCAACTAAAGAAGATGATATCCCCGCAGATGTGCGGATGCGCTGCTATGAAATTATTTTAGAAAACTATTACCCCAAAGATCGGGTAATTTTGGCGATTAATCCCGCCGCCATGCGTTACGCAGGACCGCGTGAAGCAATTTTTCATGCGATTGTGCGGAAAAACTACGGCTGTACTCACTTTATCGTCGGGCGCGATCATGCAGGTGTGGGTGACTATTATGGCACTTACGACGCTCAACACATTTTTGATGAGTTTGAATCGGCAGAATTGGGTATTGTACCCATGAAATTTGAACACGCTTTTTACTGCACTCGCACCGAGTCTATGGCGACGACAAAAACTAGCCCTAGCACTTCCTCAGAGCGGATTCATTTATCGGGGACAAAAGTTCGTGAAATGCTACGCCGGGGCGAACTTCCACCGCCGCAATTTTCTCGCCCTGAAGTAGCCGCCGAATTAATTAGAGCGATGCGACTTCCTGTAGGGACATAAATGCCAAATTAATTAGAGCGATGCGATCGCGTAATCAAAGCCTAACTTCCTGTTAGGCTGATAGCTAAGGGCTGATGGCTGAGGGCTATGAAACGGCGGAATTTTTTTAAAAGGGCAGGCTGGATACTAGCATTACTAGGTATAAGTGAAGCGGAGTGGATGAACTTGGGCGATCGCGCTCTTAATGCGATCGCTTCTCCACTTAAGCGCAAACTAGCCCTATTAGTAGGTATTAATCAATATCCAGGTAATTCACCTTTAGCAGGTTGTCTGACTGATGTTGAGTTGCAAAAAGAATTACTAATTCACCGTTTTGGTTTTATAGAGAGCGATATTCTCACTTTGACGGATAAGCAAGCTACTAGAACCCAAATTGAGAGTGCTTTTCTAAATCATTTAACTACTCAAGCTCAACCGGGCGATCTGGTTGTATTTCACTTTAGCGGTTACGGTCGTAGCCTGCAATTGAAAGATCGAGATGCAAAATTAAATAGTTTAGTTACTTGCGATGATGGCATAGATAACTACCTGAGCGAGGAAACTATAAAGTTATTGTTGCGGAGTCTGGCTACTTCTTACATCACAACAATTTTTGATACTGGCTTTCTGTCTCCTAGCATTGCTCCTAATTACTTAAAAGTTCGCTCTTTACCTTCCTTAGAACAATGGCAATTGACAAAGGTGGAGTTGGCTTTTCAACAAGAAATTAAAAACAAGCAAAAATTCTTTAGCAAGCAACTTACACCAGGAAATATTTTAAGTGCGGCTTCGAGTAATGGACTTGCAGTAGAAGGACAATGGACGGGGTTTAGTGCGGGGTTATTTACCTATGCTTTAACTCAATATTTATGGGAAGCTACACCAACAAATACTGTTCAAGTTAGCTTTAGTAAGTTAGCATCGGTAGTTGAAACGCAAGTCAAAAACCAGCCAAAAAGTGCTGATGGTGTCATAACGGCTATAGAAGACAAGGGCAAAAGCGCTCAATTGTGGCTAGGAGGCTTACCGCCTACAGTTTTGGAATACTACGCCGAAAATTCTCGATTGAATGTTATAGCTGAAGATTTGACAGCGATGCAATTGCAAGTGCGATCGCGTCATGGTTTAACGGCTAAAGCCCAAATTATTGGTAATAATACCTTGCAAGTAGGGCAACTTATTAGAGAAGCAATCAGAGTTTTGCCGCGTAATGTCAGCTTAAATGTTGCTTTAGATTCAAGTTTAGAGCGGATTGAAAAAGTAGATGCAACCAGCGCTTTTGCAGCTATTCCTCGTGTTTCATTAGTAACAACGGCTGAACAACCTGTAGATTATTTATTTGGGCGAGTACCAGAATCCCCCGCTAGTCGTTACGGGTTATTTTCCCCCAAGCAAGAATTGATTCCTAATAGTGTTGGAGAAGCTGGGGAAGCGGCAAAATTGGCTGTAAATCGGCTAATTCCGAAATTAAAGACACTTTTGGCAGCAAAATTGTGGCGGCTAACCAGTAATGCGGGATCTTCAATGCTTCCAGTAGAAGCAACTTTAGAAGTTATTAACCCCGAAAAACAAGTAGTAATGCAGTTGCATTCCAGTCGCATTACTGCGCCTGTGAGTTACCGTAAAGACTCGACTCTTAAGGCTTCGCTCTTACTGCCAACTATTGCGATTGGCAGTCAAATTCAGTACCGAGTTTGTAATAATAGCGATCGCCCAGTCTATTTGTTACTAATGGGATTGGATAGTAATAAAAGTGCGATCGCTCTTTACCCGATTTCACCTACTAGCGAACCCAATAGCCTAGAAAAACCCCTACTCCAAAATATAGCAATAGCTCCCGGAGAAACTATAACCGTACCGTCTAATTGGGTCGATTTTCAGTGGTTGACTCATACCCCGGCGGCGGTTACAGAAACTTATTTAATTTTTAGCATTGCAAGTTTTACGTCTACTCTGCCAGCTTTACAAAATGGTATTCAAGCACCTACCGCCGAAAAAGAGTATATTGGGGCATTATTAAATCCTGTAGAAGTTGCTACTGCTGTGTTGCAAGACTTGCACAATGGCAGTGGAAATAAGCCCAATCTAGATACTTACCATCTAGATATAAATTCTTGGGCGAGTCTCAACTTTGTTTATCAAGTTGTTTAAATCCGCGTTCCCATAGAATAGAGATATTACTGCTAAAAATTCCTTAAAACTTTGCTTAACTAAAAAAGTGTTAACAGAAACTTTGGGGTGTGGCTCTCTCTTGCAAACCTTTCCGGCAGGCACAGCCTCCCGTAAAGTTTGCGCTGCCTTTGCCAAAGGTTTTCAAGAAGTAGCTAAGTTAGCAGAATTGCAACAGCACAAATATGTATGCAATATAAAGATTGATGAATTGCTCGTCCCACCAAGTATCTTTATGACTTCTGAAATTCAGTTTCTCATGTGCGCGCCCGATCATTACGATGTGGATTATGTCATCAATCCCTGGATGGAAGGGAATATTCATAAATCATCGCGCGATCGCGCGGTTGAACAATGGCAAAAATTACACCATGTCCTTGCAGGCAATGCCATTGTAGACCTAGTTGAACCGCACAAAGGCGTACCAGATATGGTATTTACGGCAAATGCGGGACTGGTTTTAGGAAAAAATGTAGTTCTCAGCCGCTTCTTTCACAAAGAGCGCCAAGGGGAAGAACCTTACTTTAAAAAATGGTTTGAAGAAAAGGGCTACAATGTCTACGAATTGCCCAAAGATTTACCCTTTGAAGGCGCTGGCGATGCTTTATTAGATCGGGAAGGGCGCTGGTTGTGGGCGGGTTATGGGTTTCGCTCAGAACTCGATTCCCACCCTTATTTAGCAAAATGGCTAGATATTGAAGTATTATCTCTGCGCTTGATGGACGAGCGATTTTATCACTTAGATACTTGCTTTTGTCCGCTTAATGGCGGTTATTTGCTGTATTATCCCGCCGCCTTTGATGCTTACTCCAACCGCGTGATTGAGATGCGCGTACCAGAAGCAAAGCGTATAGCTATTTCCGAAGCTGATGCTGTGAATTTTGCCTGCAATTCAGTAAATATCAATTCCATCGTAGTCATGAATAAAGCCAGCGCTGCTTTAAAGGAGCGTCTGACGGCGGCGGGATTTCAGGTAATTGAAACCCCACTAACAGAATTTCTCAAAGCTGGTGGCGCGGCGAAGTGCTTGACATTGCGAGTAACGGAGCCTGTAAGAGCAGAAGTTAGCGCCAACGTATCGGTAGAAAGCCGCACCATTAGGCTAGAAGGGCATTTGCTTGATTCGGGCTTAATCAATCAGGCTTTAGATTTGGTAGTAGAAAGTGGCGGTAGTTTTAAAGTCCTCAATTTTAATTTGGGAGAGCAAAGACAAAGTACCTCCGCCGCCGAAGTCAAAGTATCTGCGCCATCTCATGAAGTGATGGAAGGGATTTTATCGCAACTAATCGACCTAGGAGCAGTAGATTTACCCCAAGACGAACGCGATGCGAAGTTAGAACCAGTTGTTCAAGCTGGGGTATCCCCTGATGAATTTTATGTTACAACTATTTATCCTACAGAAGTACGCATCGATGGCGCGTGGATAAAGGTGCAAAATCAGCGCATGGATGGCGCGGTAGCAGTCAAGCGAACTCCTACAGGTATAGTTGCTCGGTGTAAGCTATTGCGCGATCTGGAAGTCGGGGAACAAGTAGTAGTAGATGTATTAGGTATCCGCACCATCCGCAAACCAGAAGTACGAGAACAACGCAATACCCAAGAATTTAGCTTCATGTCGGCGGGAGTTTCTAGCGAACGTCGAGTAGAACTTGTGGTAGAACAAGTAGCTTGGGAATTGCGCCAAATTCGCGATCAAGGTGGTAAGGTAGTAGTGACGGCGGGACCTGTGGTAATTCATACAGGCGGCGGCGAACACCTAGCTAGATTGGTACGTGAAGGCTACGTACAGGCGCTGCTAGGGGGAAATGCGATCGCAGTCCACGACATGGAACAAAACCTGATGGGGACTTCCTTGGGTGTGGATATGAAGCGCGGGGTCAGCGTGCGCGGCGGACATCGCCACCATTTGAAGGTAATTAATACGGTACGTCGTTATGGCAGTATTGCGAAAGCTGTAGAGCAAGGTGCTTTGACGGGTGGTGTCATGTACGAGTGCGTAAAAAACAATATTCCTTTCTCCTTAGCGGGTTCTATCCGCGATGATGGCCCGTTACCAGATACACAGATGGATTTGATTAAAGCGCAAGAAGATTATGCTCGATTGCTGGTAGGCGCGGATATGGTGTTGATGCTGTCTTCCATGCTGCACTCCATTGGCGTAGGAAATATGACGGCGGCGGGGGTAAAAATGGTGTGCGTAGACATTAACCCGGCAGTAGTAACAAAATTAAGTGATCGCGGTTCGGTAGAATCTGTTGGTGTAGTTACCGATGTCGGTTTATTTCTGAGTCTATTAGTCCAGCAATTAGATAAGCTCACAAGCCCTTATCAGTCTTCTACTGTAGGCGTTTAGATCAATGATTAGAGGACAAGGAAAATACTTTTTTCCTTGTCCTCTCGCAAAATATTTATCAGTCGGTTCCGGCCGACTTTATCCATAAGCAAGCGGGTTTTAACCCTAGGCGGGCTAAAATAAATTCCCTAAATCAATGGGACAGCTTTTGCTAAGTTTACTCTTGAACGTTCCCTAGATTAAACAAAAAAGGTACGCTGCTTTTAGATTCACCCATAACTAAAACTTTGGGCATTTGTGCGCCGCCAGTGCGCCAAGCTTCGATTGCTTCTTTTTGCAATACTAACTGTCCTCCTTGAGCTTTTAAAGTTTCAGCTAAAAGTCTTTGAGCTTCGGCTCTACCTTTGGCACGATTGATGTCTGCTTGGGCTTCTTGTTCGGCTTCTTGTGCCACATATACTGCCCTTTGCGCCCGTTGTTCGGCAATTTGCTTTTCTTCTACGGCTTTCGCAAATTCTGGGGAAAAAGTTAAATCTACTACGCTAGTATCTAAAACTATAATTCCATATTTATCTAATCTGGCTCCCAAAGCCTCATCAAAGTCTTGTTTTAGTTCGTTTCTTTTAGTAATTGCTTCTTCTACCGTTCGTCTGGCGGCGGCAACTTTAAAAGATTCTTGGGTTTGCGGAGCAATAATTTTTGAGACAATATTTTGTAATGTTCCTTGCTTTCTGCGGACTTCAACAACCTGGGTAGGATCGAGGCGAAAGTTGATCGCAAATCGAGCCGTCAAGTCTTGCAAATCCTTAGTAGAACTTTGCGCTGGTACTTCAAACTTTTGCACCGTTAAGTCGTAGATATCGACCACCGAGACAAAAGGCGGCTTGACGTGTATGCCTTCAAGTAAAGCTCCATCTCTAGCTTTACCCAAAATACTAATTACCCCAGCTTCACCGGGATTGATGATTACAAAAGCATTAAGAGCAATCAAAAGTAATATAGCTGCGATCGCTCCTCCAACTATACCTTGCCAATTTTGGTCATCTCTAGCTTTCAATTTTTCTGATCTCATTTAACGCGCATTCAATCTATATTTTCACGCACAATGCCTAAAAATTCTCAAATAAAGTCTGCTTATACTATTTAGCAGTAGTGAACCTCAACCCCGTTGGACCAAATCCTGTTTCTTGCATCACTGTATTACTATTTTTTGCCCACATAAAATGCGATACTCCCGATGGTGTATACACGGCTGGATAGGCATTAACTTTAGTGCGATCGAACTGTTCTCCAACTCCGTAATCCATCACGCCAGAGATAACAGTTGTGATTCGATCGTCTGGATGAGTGTGAGCGGGAAATATTGCACCTTTATCCATTTTTCCAAACAAAACATACAATTATGAATTTGATGAATCGCCAATTGTGATCGCGCTTTGAACGCCCTTGATATTAGGATTAACTTTCCATTGCAGATCTTTAGGAAGAACTGCTTTTACTGATGCTGGCGATGTTTTTGCCCAAATATGAAACGCTGTCAGTGGTAGGAAAACGATAAAAATCGCACTTAAGATCGGCTTGATAAAAAATTGCTTACTTATCCCTATTTTCCTCCGATATACCAGTAATTTTGTGAAACACAACGCGATGGATTTTGTTGCCAGTTTAAATGGCTTTAGATTTGTCGAGTAGTCAGTAAAAATGAAAAGCAGCTTCTCAAATATGGAAAGATGCGATCGCATTATTTGTTTCAATAGTGAGATCAATTTTCAAGATCTTCACGTCCAACTCCTGGAAAATCTAAAATAAAGTCTGCGCCATAAGCTTTTGATGGGGTTTGAAAGCCGCAGGTATATTCTCCCACCAGTACCTTTTGCGCGATTTTTACAGCCGTCAAAGTAGTAAGAGTATAACCTTCTGGGCATTGCAATCTCGAACTCAATCGCTTACCCGAACTATCTTCTACTTCTCCCCATAAATAACTTTTTCCCTCAGCGCGCTCAGTTTCACTAGGTCCTGGCGGCTGATTTTGGATCAACTGTTTTTGAAAATTCTGCACTGCTGGCAATTTTAGCAACCAACCAAGATAGCGACTAGTGATCGCTAAAATCCGTGTGGAAGCAGGAAACGCGGCATAAACTTCTATATTGGGAATACCCGTACTGTAAAAAGCTGTAGATACATCGCCCCAGGGAATTGTTACCGCTTCAACTTTACCCTGTCCAAAGTCAATTGAGCGAGTCTTAAAAGCCGCAGGAACAGTCGTTAGAACTCCATCGCGCCTAATTTTTCCTCCTTGATGTTGAGCTTCTATCATCGTGGTAGCCGTGCCTCTAGAGATGCGCCCCAATGCTTGAAACCCAAGTGTTAACCGCGTTGCTGATGGTAGTCGCCCTTTGAGGTGAGCGGCGAGACAGTCAGAGGGAACAACATCAAAGCCTACACCCGGAAGCAACATCACTCCGGCGGTTTTTGCTAAAGTATCTTGAGAAGCGACTTCTTCAAATACACTAATTTCTCCGGTAATATCCAAATAGTGGGTTTGAGAGCGCAAACAGCCAGCAACCATTGGTGCAGAAGTTTGAGAAAATGGACCCGCACAGTGTAGCACTACTGTTATATCGGCTAAAGCCGCAGCTATTGCTGATTGGTTATCTAAAGCAAAAGCGCGGTATTCTAAACCTAGTTCAGTGGCAAGGGGGGCAACTTTTTGAGAGTTACGAGCCGCTAGAATTGGGCGCAGTCCTTGTTTGACAGCTAACCTGGCAATCAATTCGCCCGTATAACCGTTAGCGCCGTATAACAAAAAATTTGGAGTCATCTATTTATCGACTTGATCGTTAACTTCTATGATTGAAGTTTAGTATTTAGGTTTGTTCATAGTGTCACTGCGATCGCCCAAAAAACACTTAGCCAAAGCCCAAACTCCTACCAATCGACCGCTCCAGCGTCTACTTGCTTATAGTAGTAATTATCGACAGCAACTTTGGCTGGCGACTACTTGCTCGGTTTTAAACAAAATTTTCGATCTCGCACCACCAGCTTTAATTGGGATTGCAGTCGATGTAGTTGTCAAGCAACAAGATTCAATTATTGCCCGTTTGGGCGTGCGAGATGTCTACAGACAATTTGTAATTCTGTCTATCCTAACAGTGATTGTTTGGGTACTAGAATCAGTGTTTGAGTATGCTTTTGCTCGTTTGTGGCGCAATTTGGCGCAAAATATTCAGCACGACTTACGGTTAGATGCTTACAAGCATTTGCAAGAATTGGAACTTGCCTATTTTGAGGAACGCAGTACGGGCGGTTTGATGTCTATTTTGAGCGATGACATTAACCAACTAGAACGGTTTTTGGATGTAGGTGCAAATGACTTAATTCAAGTTACTACTACCGTAATAATTATTGGCGGTGCGTTCTTTATTTTGGCTCCTGGCGTGGCTTGGATGCCAATGCTACCGATGCCATTTATTTTGTGGGGTGCGATCGCCTTTCAACGCCGTCTTGCGCCTCGTTACGCTGCGGTGCGCGAAACAGTGGGCTTGCTGAATGCGCGGTTAACTAATAATTTGACGGGCATTACAACTATTAAAAGCTTTACTACCGAAGACTACGAAATTGCTCGGTTGAGGAATGATAGCGAAGCTTACCGTCAAAGTAACCGTCATGCGATCGCTCTTTCGGCAGCTTTTGTGCCATTAATTCGCATGATTATTTTGGTGGGTTTTACAGCGTTGCTTTTGTACGGCGGTTTGGCGGCGGTGAGGGGAGATATTTCTGTTGGTACCTACAGCACGTTAGTCTTTTTAATTCAGCGCTTGTTGTGGCCCTTAACTAGATTAGGCGAAACCTTTGACCAATATCAAAGAGCGATGGCTTCGACTACAAGAGTAATGAATTTACTCGATACGCCGATCGCAATTCGTACTGGTCATATTTCCTTACCATCGGTAAAAGGTGAGTTGGAATTTGAGGACGTGAGTTTTGCTTACAATGGGCGCAACCCAGTAATTGAAAACCTGTCATTACATATTCCGGCGGGGAAAACGATCGCTATCGTGGGTTCAACTGGTTCAGGGAAAAGCACTTTAGTTAAGTTATTGTTGCGGCTTTACGAAGTGCAATCAGGAACTATTAGCTTAGATGGGGTAGATATCCGCGAGTTAGATTTTAGAAACTTGCGATCACATATTGGTTTAGTTAGCCAAGATGTATTCTTATTTCACGGTACGGTAGCCGAAAATATTTCTTATGGAACGATTACCGCTAACGAAAAAGAAATAATCGCCGCCGCAAAAATTGCTGAATCACACGAATTTATTAAAGAGCTTCCCCAAGGTTATGAAACCATTGTGGGGGAAAGAGGACAAAAGTTATCGGGGGGACAAAGACAAAGAATTGCGATCGCTCGTGCTGTTTTAAAAAATCCACCGATATTAATATTAGATGAAGCTACGTCTGCCGTAGACAATGAAACTGAGGCGGCAATTCAAAAGTCTTTAGAAAAAATAACTGTTAATAGAACAACAATTGCGATCGCTCATCGTCTGTCTACAGTGCGTAATGCCGATCGCATTTATGTGATGGAATACGGCAAGCTTGTAGAACAAGGAACTCACGAACAGCTACTAGCACAGCAAAAAATCTATGCTAGTTTGTGGCGCGTCCAATCGGGTTTAAAAATTGAAAGGTAGTTCTACATCATATTCAACGGATCTACATCAATAGTGAGGCTAACTGACGGCGGACAATGCGATCGCACTTCTTCCCAATTAGGTAATTGCGGCAAAAATTCCTCGGCAAATTTCAGCAAAATTTGCCACCGATAACGGTTAGCAACTCGCAAAATGCTGGCGGGTGCGGGTCCCAGTATTTCGTAAGTTGTAGATGCCAAGGGACGCAGTTTATCTGCTATTTGCAGCGCTGTTTGCTCTACTACTTCCGCCTCCGTGCTACTTAAGCGCAATAAAATAAGTCTCCCATAGGGCGGATAATTGAGCGCGGCTCTTTCTGCCAATTCTGTCGCAATAAATGGCTCATATTCATGTTGCTGCACTGCTTGAATTACGGCATGATCGGGGGTATAAGTTTGGATAATTACCCGCCCTGGATCGTCGCCTCTACCTGCTCTCCCAGCAACTTGAGTGAGCGTTTGAAAAGCTCTTTCACTCGCCCGATAGTCTGCCAAATGCAGCAATCCATCCGCCGCCATTACGCCGACTAAAGTTACTTGAGGCAAATCTAAACCTTTAGTCAGCATTTGCGTACCTACCAATAAATCGGCTTCTTTATTTGCAAACTGGGTTAGTAAATTGCGGTGAGCGCCTTTTGTGCGGGTTGTGTCGCTATCAAATCGAATAAAACGTAATTGGGGAAACTGCCCAGTCAATTCTTGCGCTACTCGTTGCGTACCGCTCCCAAAAAACTTTAAATACGGCGAACTACATTCGGGACAATTGCGGGGATGCGATCGCACATAATTACAATAATGACATTGCAATAATTTACTTGCCTCGGCTTCGGTTTGGTGGTAAGCCAAAGAAACATCGCAGTTGGGACACTCCATGACATAACCGCAACTGCGACACGAGACAAAGGTACTATGTCCCCGTCGATGGATAAATAATATTCCCTGTTGCGATCGCTCTTTCATATCTTTAAGCGCATCTTGCAGCGAACGGCTAAATATGGAACGATTGCCTAGTTGCAACTCTTGGCGCATATCTACCACTTCTACAGGCGGTAAAGGACGCGATTGTATCCGTTCTGGTAAAGCTAGGTAATAGCTATTATCTTTCGTTCTACTTAACCAACTCTCTAGCGCTGGAGTCGCTGAACCCAAAACTAACGGGCAATTTTCCAACTGGGCTTTCCATTTAGCGACATTCCGGGCGTGATAAGTAGGAACCGGACTATCTTGTTTAAAGCTGCTATCGTGTTCCTCATCCAAAATTATCAAGCCAAGCTGAGGTAAAGGCGAAAATACCGCCGAACGAGTACCAATTACTACTTGGGGTTCTCCCGTTAGCATTTGTCGCCAGGTGTCGTAACGTTCGCCGTCGGATAAAGCGCTGTGATAGACGCAAACTTTTTCGCCAAAACGAGCGCGAAACCTATCGGTTAACTGTGGTGTCAGTCCAATTTCTGGGACTAAAACTAAGGCAGATTTTCCTTTGGCGAGTAATGGCGCGATCGCTTGTAAATATACTTCTGTTTTGCCCGAACCTGTGACTCCATGCAATAAAACTTCGGCAACGCCCTCTAAACTATTAATCATTGCCAAAGCCTCGGCTTGAGCGGTAGTTAAGGTTTTGGGACGATCTTGGGCTTGCAAGGGTGATGTTTCTTGGCGCAAAACTTCGCGCGGTTCAATTACTATGTAACCTTTGACGGCTAAAGTTTTCAAAGTGGGTAAAGTGGTTTTGCATAGCGGGAGAAATTCATTTAGCCACAATTCACCACCGCGATCGCGCAGAACTTGTAAAATTTCTTGTTGACGCTTATTTAATTCCCCAGTCGTTATATTACCCACTAGCGTTACTGCCTGTTTTGTTTGGGGTTTGGTATATCTCGGCAATTCTATATAACTCTCTACCCAACCGCGTTTTAGGAGTTGTTCTACGCCCCAACTTGCTCCTTTAATTTGACTTTTGAGATATTTAACGCTGTAGTCGCCGTTATTTTGAGCTTGGAGTAATTGCAATACCTGACGCGCAGTAGTAGGTAAAAAAGCCTCCCCACCTACAGGTATATTTTCAAGTTTTAGACGGATACGACGCTGACTTCGCCCTAATAAGCCTGGTGGCAATGCTACTTTAATTACCTGCATCAACGACGTGTAGTAGTAATCGGCTACTCGTTGCAACAATTCCCAGTAATTTGCACTGAAAAAACCTACGCTTACTACTTCTTCAACCTCGCGGATTTTATTGATAGGTACATCAGCGTTTGGTTGCTCTAATAACCGAATTGCGATCGCGCCTACTTGTTGCGTACCGAAAGGAACACTTAAAATACTACCTAGTTGCACAGACAACATACTTTCTGGCAATTTGTACGTGTATATTCCCGTAGCTCCCGGACAGTCTACCAGTACCTCAACCCATCGCCTAGAATCTGTTGGAGTCGATTGATAGCTAGGTGCAGGCTCTGTTACTACAAATTTTGATCCGTTTAACTCAGGAATATACATAAAAAATCGGCATCTGTGCTTGAAGCTTTAGTTTAAGGTATTAAATTTTTTTATACTGCTCTAAGCTACTACTTCTATGCTTGTTTAGGTAGATTTGAATAGATAGCTTAAATAGTTGTAACTAATTTTACGCAATTAGTTATTTTAAAACTAATATTTTCTCCCCATCGGTAGAGAGTAAAGCTTTGAGATGTATGAGATTCTATTTTTGAGGTCAATAAATCAGTAATGTTTAGGTATAAATGTCTAAGTCTACCCTAGAAACCACTTAAGTAAATTTGCTTTAGCACAAGAATCAACTACTGCCATCCATCATTTTAATTACTCAATCGCGAGAGTAGTTGTTACAGAAAATTTGCAAAGTTAGTCAAGAATTTTTTGATGTTTTAGTTGTAACATCACTACATTTTACTGACAAATTGCCTGAGATTGATTGTAAGCAGATTTTGGTAAGAAGATAAATTTTAAGTTAAGTAACTTTCGGTAGTAGTTTTATCTTACTTCAAAGGCACTCAAGTACATCATGAGTAGACATTTTAGATTGCATATAGATTTGCCATGCAAACCATTATTTTTATATTAGCGCTAGGATAAAAACAGAAATATTTAAACAGCTAAAAGGAGAAAAATAGCATAATAGAACAAGTGCAAAATCTATTAAGTTTTATTTATTCAAACTGCTATTAGTTGCAAGCCAATAGGCTAGATTACTGTGCCTTTAATCATTTATGTGCAAGCACTGTACCTACAAAGTAAATTAGTTTATCTCACCTAAACGTAAATATGAATATTACTGAATTAGACTCAATTGATGTGTTGTTACCAATAGAAGAAACAAGTAATTCTCATGTGGACGATTTAGAAGAACTGTCTTTAGAAAATATAGAAGCAGTTGTAGAAGAAATAGGGGATGTAGAAACCCAAGGCTCAGAAGATAGAGACGGAGATAGTTTAGCTGCTGCTAGACCATCAGGATACCGTAAAACTGATACAGACGATGCAGTGGGAGCCTTTTTTAAGGAAATGGCACGCTATCCATTGCTAAAAGCAGAAGAAGAAGTAGAGTTAGCAAAACGGGTACGATTTTTAGTAGAAGTAGGTGAAATCCAAGAGCGATTGAGTAGCGAACTAAATCGTGGTGTAACCCAAGCAGAAACTGCCGCCACGCTGAGTCTAACTGAACGCCAATTAGAGCAAAAGCTGTATCAAGGTAGAGTAGCAAAGCGGAAAATGATCCGCTCCAATTTACGTTTGGTAGTATCTATTGCCAAAAGATACTTGAATCGAGGAGTCCAATTTTTAGACTTAATTCAAGAAGGCGCGATGGGATTAAATCGCGCTACAGAAAAGTTCGATCCAGACAAAGGCTACAAATTTTCAACTTACGCTTATTGGTGGATTAGACAGGCAATCACAAGAGCGATCGCCAACGATGCTCGTACCATCAGATTACCAATTCATATCGTCGAAAAACTAAATAAACTCAAAAAAGCCCAGCGAGAAATCAAACAAAAGCTGCATCGCAACGCTACAGAAAACGAACTCGCTGAAGCTTTAGACACTACTCCTGAACAACTACGCCAACTGCAACAACTAAGGCGCAAATCTTTATCATTAAATCATCGCGTCGGTAAAGAAGAAGACACCGAACTTGTAGACTTGCTAGAAGATGAAGACGGGCAATCTCCCGAACAGCAAATGAATGAAACTATGATGCGTCAAGAAATTTGGGACGTACTAGCAGACGTATTAACTCCCAGAGAAAAAGACGTGATTTCCTTGCGTTATGGTTTGACGACCAGCGAACCTTGTACTTTAGAAGAAGTAGGTTGCTTGTTCAATCTTTCCCGCGAGAGAGTGCGGCAAATTCAAAGTAAAGCAATGCGAAAACTAAGAAGACCGCAAATAGCTAAACGTTTGAAAGGCTGGCTAGTTTAAAGTTTTTTGTATCCCACGGCTGGACTATAGGTAAAATCTAAAAGCAGTCGTGGATGTATGTGATGGGTAGAGATTTGAGATTACGTCAAGTACAACCGGATGACGTACCAATTTTGTTTGGCTTAATTCAAGCACTGGCAGAATACGAAAAGTTAGCTCATGCCGTTACTGGCAATGTAGAAGCTTTGCATAACCATTTGTGTGGTTCTCATCCTTACGTTGAGGCAATAATTGCAGAGTATGGGGGGGAAACTGCCGGATTTGCGCTATTTTTCCCTAACTACTCAACATTTCTCACTCAGCCAGGAATATATTTAGAAGACTTGTTTGTTTTACCTGAGTATCGACGTAAGGGTATTGGGAAAGAGATTTTAGGTTACTTAGCCAAACTTACTGTAGAGCGCGGGTATGGACGATTGGAGTGGAGCGTTCTAGATTGGAATATAGATGCGATCGCATTTTACGAGCAGATGGGCGCGCAAGTCTTACCAGACTGGCGAACTTGCCGAGTTACGGGCGATACATTAAATCAATTGTCAATGAATGGGAGAAACGAGCCTTGATTATTTGGATAAACGAACAAATTGACCCTTCTGGGATGATTCATGCTTGCATTGCTTGTTGCGACGAAACCCAGGCAAAAGACTGTCACGACTCTTTTGCTCGTAACTTAACCGATATTCAAAAAACCGCCGGATGGGTAGCAAATATGCGCACCGTAGCAACTTGGGATGAAGTCCCAGTTAATGCTTTGAAATTAGACTAAGTGTTTCCGTGCTTAGGCGGACGCGGAACTTGGCTGCGAATCGGACCTAAGATTTGATTAATTTGCCGCAACTGTTCTGCCGTACCCATGCAAATAAGTAAATCTCCCGCCATCAAAACAGTCTCCGCCGTGGGACCACCAATTAAACTGCCATCAACGCGCCGAATAGCCAATACCAAAGCACCCGTCTGGCTACGCAACCTCGCTTCTTTTAAAGTTTGACCAATACAAGGACAAACTGCCGGATCGAGACGATATTCTTCCATATACAACTCTCGGTCGGCTCCAGTCAGGATACCATCAACAAAATCCATTACCTGGGGTCTGAGCGCCGCCGCAGCCATCCTCTTCCCACCTGTGATATAGGGGGAGACAACAGCATCGGCTCCCGCCCGTTGGAGCTTCTGCAACGCTTCTCGATTGCTCGCCCGCGCGATCGCTCGAACATTGGGATTCAACGTTTTTGCCGACAGTATGGTGTACAAATTTTCCGCATCGGAAGGTAAAGCAGCAACTAACCCGAACGCCCTTTCTATGCCCACTTTAATTAAAGTTTCATCTAAAGTAGCATCGCCTTGAACTGCAATATGACCCAATTGCTGCGCAGCTTGAATTGAAGCAATATTTAAGTCTACAGTGACAAATAAAACTCCCTCGGCATCAAATTCTAAAGCTACTTGCTGCCCGATACGCCCGCAACCACAGATAATGTAGTGTCCTGATAGTGATTCCATTGCCCGCCGTTGTTGCCTCAGTCGGATTCCTTCTTGAAAATAACCCTGAATAAGAGCTTCTGTAAAACGATTAACAATGTAACCAATTGTAATTACTCCCATCAAAATCAGAGAGATAGTAAATAACCGCCCCCGGTTGCCCAAAGGGTTAATTTCCCCAAAACCAACAGTAGCTAGAGTAATTACGGTCATGTATGCCGCATCTTCCCACGTCCAGCCTTCTACTAGCCAATACCATAAAGTGCCAATCAAAAAGACACCTACAAGGGCGATCGCCCCAGCAAATAACTCTTGTTGGATGCGGCGATATTTTTGCTCGAAAGTTGAGTACACAGGTGTTTGCCGATGGCGGTTAGCTTGTTGGATTATATAAGATTGCTTTATTTAAGCGGCAATGCAAGTTGGTTTGAGCAACGATTATATCGGAGTCAAGCCAAATTTTGGTTTTAGCAGTCGGTTTGATCTATTAGCTAGAACTTTAGTCCTAGACGGAAGTAAGAGCAAATAGGTTTTCACCCTAGATAGAATGCGAAACTATAACCGTTTTTCCTGGTCAATATCGCTAGTTGAATCAAATCGGACAAAAATTTTTGCTCACACCTATTAAACTTGATAAAAATAAATAACCTTTTAAGGAGTAATTAATGCGTATAGATTTAGCTGACAATCTTTCTATACCCACCGAATCCGCCCCTGTTTTGGGCAGCCCCTACGATCCAAGTAGCTTCAACGAATCGGTAATGACTACTTACGGGCGCTTTCCCTTGGCATTGGAACGAGGCGTAGGCTGCAAGGTTTGGGACACTCAGGGGCGTGAATATCTAGACTTTGTAGCGGGAATTGCGACTTGCACTCTAGGACACGCTCACAGCGCTTTAGTTGAAACCGTAACCCGGCAAATTAAAACCCTGCATCATGTTTCCAATTTGTACTACATTCCTGTTCAAGGCCAGTTAGCCAAAAAGCTAATCGATACATCCTGCGCCGATCGGGTATTTTTCTGTAATTCTGGGGCGGAAGCAAATGAAGGTGCAATTAAACTCGCCCGCAAATACGCTCATACAGTAAAACAAATCGACGAACCAATTATTTTGACTGCTAATGCCAGCTTTCACGGACGCACCTTAGCAACTATTACCGCCACTGGACAGCCAAAGTATCAAAAAAATTTTAGTCCTTTAGTTCCGGGCTTCCATTACGTGCCTTATAACGATGTCAAAGCTGTAGAGACAGCAATTACCGAATTAGATTCCGGCGATCGCGGTGTGGCGGCAATTCTGCTAGAACCTTTGCAGGGAGAAGGCGGCGTGCGTCCTGGAAGTCGCGCTTATTTCCAGCGTCTCCGCGAGATTTGCGACGAAACGGGCATTTTATTAATGCTAGATGAAGTCCAAGTAGGAGTAGGCAGAACGGGAACCCTGTGGGGTTACGAAAACTTGGGCATTGAACCAGATATTTTTACCAGTGCCAAAGGTTTGGGCGGCGGTATTCCAATTGGGGCTGTGATGTGTAAGTCTTTTTGCGATGTCTTCACTCCTGGCGATCATGCTAGTACCTTTGGGGGCAATCCTTTTGCTTGTGCGGCGGCGCTATGCGTCCTAGAAACCATAGAACGCGACTTCTTGCTTCAAAACGTCCAACAACGCGGCGTACAACTAAGAGCAGGCTTACAAGCTTTGGCGGCAAAATACTCAGATATTGTTGCAGAAGTGCGCGGTTGGGGCTTAATTAATGGCATGGAACTTGCTCAAGACATACCTTTGACTTCTAGCGATGTTGTCAAAGCTGCTATGAATGAGGGCTTGTTACTCGTGCCAGCCGGACCCAAAGTTATCCGTTTTGTGCCACCGTTAATTGTTTCATCTTTTGAGGTAGACTCGGCTTTGCAAGCTCTAGAACGGGCGATGAAAGCGGTGGTTTAGTTCTAAAAGTGCGATCGTTATTTTTAGCAGCAGTAAGCTCGATTCTCCTCCAGATCGTTACCCAAATAATTAAGAAGGGATCAAAGCCCTCTTAATTATTTTTTATTAGGTCAAAAATTCATAAATAGCTTCAGCGTGCAAATAATTGATAAAGCCCTTATCTTTTCCGTTCCTACCGCTTATAAATCTCAAAAGATAGCCTACAATTTTAATTAATAAAAGCTTAGTCAAGCTCACAAATTAGTCTGGAATAGCGGCTTCCTATATTTTAATATGTCCTGTTTAATTGTTCAAGAAAATACTTCTTTCCACCTAAACAACTTTTATTTAGTTATTGATTCACATTTATGTAAATTTGCTGACATAGATTATTACCAAGTTAGCATTCAAGAAGTGTCTAGAACTAATGCTAATTCAAATAAGCTAGGCTTGTTACGTATTGGTGATCTAAACGGCGGGCTAAGTCGCGAATTGCAGTTACGTTACGCTCTTAAAGACAGTAAGTCAATCTCAAAGATTCTAACTTTTGGGGTGAAGGAAACACATTCACTATCAAATATTACGGATGAGAATTATAAAAACAATAGCTTTGATTACTCTCGGTTGAATACAGATTCAATCGAAAGAACTGGTATTGTAGTTGAAAACATTGTAAAAGATAGCGATTTTCCCAGCGAATTATGTTCACCGCAGATAATTAATCATCCCATAGAGTTCTCAATTTCTGAAAGTTACCTTGATGCTGACTGGCAAGTTACGGAGAACTATGAATATTTGGAGGATGAACATACAGCGCATACAAATCTTGTACCAGATTCAAAGCTACTTATACTTAGCGAGCTACCAATTCCAGGACAAACTTTAGATGTTTGGTTGCGAAAAAAGCACAGCCAAGAAGTATCTTTAGAGATAACACATCAAGTTTGCCAATTATTTCAGCAAGCTAGTCATCAAGGATGGTGCTTTTTTCAAGTAATTCCTAAGTTTATTCAAGTAGTAGACTCTACAATCAAATTTTTTGATTTGACTCACGTTCAGCTTATTGGCGATAAGGTCGTAGCTAGTAGAGAAAAGGAGTATTGCGCTCCAGAGATAGCTTTCGAGCATCCTATTAGTCAAGGGATGAGCGTTTATATTATAGGCACTTTGCTTTATCAAGCTGTTTACCAACAATTGCTAGATACAAAGCTTAATTTTATTGGTTTAAATACTCAACCTATACCAGGTATATACCAAATTATTAGCCATTGTCTTTCTCCGGTTATAGAAGAACGAATTTCTTTAATTCGCTTAGTAAAAGTTTTAGGTGAAACCAAACAAACATTTAGTAACTGTAAAGTGCAGTGGGATGTAGCAAGTCGTTCTACCATTGGGCTATCTATGCAGCGCCTACATAATGAAGACAACTACAGCGTACAACAGTATTCTAGCAGTTATAAAGATACTATTTTGGCAGTTTTAGCTGATGGAATGGGAGGATTAGCTCAAGGAGAAATTGCTAGTCAGTTGGCTGTAAAAACAGTAATAGAATCAGCTATTGATTGTGCTAGTAATGACGAAAATCAATGCCAAGAATGGCTAGAGTCAGTAGTCAAAAAAGCAAATAAATGTGTAAATCAAAATGTTAATAAAGGTGGAACAACTCTAAGTATAGCTTGGGCAGACTCCCGCAAATTAAGAATCGCTCATGTAGGGGATAGCCGCATTTATCTAATACGCAAAAGAATGATTTGTCAATTGAGCGAAGACCACTCATTAGTAGCTATGCTCCTTGCAGATGGCGATATCACCTATGAAGAAAGTCGTAAACATCCGCAACGAAATGTTTTAACTAAGTGTATTGGTTCAAAAGAGAAATTAAATTCTAGTCACATCCAAACATTGGCAACTTTTGGCTCAGACTTATCAATATTATTAGAACAAGACGATATTATTATACTTTGCTCTGATGGTATTTGGGATTTAATACCGCAGACTGAATTAGCAGAAATTTTTACAGGAAATCGACACTTAAAAGTATCTGTCAACGATACAATTAATTTAGTATTAACACGAGGCGCACGAGACAATGCAACGATCGTAGCTATGAAATGTAATTTGCTAAACCAATATTAAACCATCGCCTTTAGTCCAAACAAAAGCCCCAATAGGCAACTTTTTTATAAGTGAAAAGATGCTGTTAGCGCTACAGCTAAAGCATCAGATGCATCATCAGGATGTGGAATATAATCTAGCTCTAGTTCTCGTGCTACGGCTTCTTGTACTTCCTTCTTGTCTGCATTACCCCAACCTGTGAGCGCCTGTTTAATTTGGGCAGGTGTAAACTCTACAAAAGGTAGATTATGCTGTGCTAATACTAACATCATCACTCCCCTAGCTTGAGCTACAGTAATAGTATTAGCCATCCGATAGAAAAATAGTTTTTCAATGGCGACAAGTTCGGGTTTGCACTGTTCTATTAGCGTATTCAAGTCGTCATAAATAATACATAGGCGTTTACCCATTTCTACCTTGGCGTTAGTTTTAATTACGCCAAAATCTACCAAGCTTACGGAGCTACTTACTACTTTAGTTGCTAGGTTACAAGATTGAGATGAATCCAGAGTTGAAAAATTTTCAAATTGATAGCAAATCGTTCCAAACCCTAAAATAGCCAAACCTGGATCTAATCCTAAAATACGCTTTTCCATTTGTAAATCTAAAACTTTATTTGATCAATACATAGATACGAGCAGTTTTGTCCGGGAAGTAGCTAATCAAACTTACACAAGTTTAGTTAAACATCTCAATACAAATTAATTATTTTCTATAAACTAACAATTATTAGCATTCAAACGTTAACCAGCTTAAGATGTCTGAAAAAATTATTCACCTAGATAGTTGTATGGAGCATTAATTGTATAAGATATGTGTTGTTATCCATAAACTATTGTTGCAACCAAAAAGTAAGCTCTAACGTCCTCAAAGCTAGTAAAGTAGGAGACGCAGCAAATCTAAATGAAGACTTAAACTATAAACTTACTTACCGCCTATGGTTGAAAATTAGAAGGGCGATTTCTTAGATCCGAGCATCCTGTAGTCCTAGCTATCCTGTGTATCCTTCTGTCAAATTAGCCTATGTCAATCAGTTATTTCAAACAAGTCCTAAACTTATTTAGGCAAGAGTCGCGCAATCGGACTCAGTATAGACTTAGCCAGTGGTTTAAATGGCTTTCGCCGGGGTTATCGGTCAAACGCTGGTTGCTAATAAGTGCTGGTGGTGTAATACTCGCAGCTTTAGGTTTAGCAATATGGGTGAAGCTAACACCCATTTTTTATGCCATTCAATTGACTCAAGACCTTGTAAGTGCGATCGCCAACTTTTTGCCAAACTATATTAGCGGTCCTTTAATTTTGCTATTTGGCTTGCTGTTGATATTTTGGGGACAAACTCGTACGGTTGGTTCAATTACAGAAGTTTTAAGACCTGAAGGTGACGACGAAGAATTAATAGATGTACTTCTCAGCTACCGCCGCCTGCATCGAGGTCCAAAAATTGTCGTTATTGGTGGCGGTACAGGTCTATCGACTTTGCTAAGAGGACTAAAAACTTACAGTAACAACATTACTGCTATTGTCACTGTAGCCGACGATGGTGGCTCCTCTGGGCGATTGCGACGGGAAAATGGCGTTTTGCCACCGGGAGACATCCGCAACTGTCTAGCAGCCCTAGCATCGGAGGAAACACTACTAACTGAACTATTCCAGTATCGATTTACGGCGGGAGATGGATTAACAGGTCACAGTTTTGGTAATCTATTTTTGACAGCAATGAGTGATATTACGGGAGATCTAGAAAGAGCGATCGCCGCTAGTTCTGATGTTTTAGCCGTAAGAGGGCAAGTATTACCCGCAACTCTTAGCGATATGCGCTTGTGGGCAGAATTAGCCGATGGGCGGAGAATTGAAGGAGAGTCAAATATTACCGAAGCTGGGGGAAGTATTCTCAAAATTGGCAGTATTCCTGCAAGTCCCCCCGCCTTACCCAAAGTATTGCAAGCAATAGAAGAAGCCGACTGTATAATTATTGGTCCTGGCAGTCTCTACACGAGCGTTATTCCCAATTTATTAGTACCAGAAATAACCGAAGCGATCGCTTTTAGGCGCAAAGGAGGCGGTAGAGTCCCCCCCGTACCCTGCATCTATGTGTGCAACATTATGACGCAAGCAGGCGAGACTCATGGTTATACTGTTTCCGATCATATTAGAGCGATCGATAATGCTTGTGGAGAACGTTTATTTAATGCCGTGTTAGTCCACAAACAAGCCCCTTCACCCCGCAGCTTAAAACGTTATGCTCAAGAAAACTCCCATCCAGTATTTCTCGATCGCGAATTAGTCACAAAGATAGGGCGACGGGTTATTTTAGCAAATGTTATGGATGAAGATGAAGTAACAGGTGTAGTCAGACACAATCCTAAGCGCCTAGCCGGAGTGTTATTGCGTTGGTACAGTCGCGCTTATGGTTGAAGGTAAAACTCCTTTAAAAATTTTACTAGCCGATGCTGAAGCTACGCGACTATTGGGGATAAGTTTGGGACAATCCTTAGTTGCTGGTAGCGTACTTTTATTAGAGGGAGATTTGGGTAGTGGTAAAACTACTTTAGTGCAAGGAATTGGTGAAGGCTTGGGAATTACTGAATCAATTGTTAGCCCAACTTTTACCCTAATTAACGAGTACGTCGAAGGACGTTTACCTCTGTATCATCTAGATTTGTACCGCTTGCAAAGCATGGAAGTTACGCAATTAAATTTAGAAAGTTACTGGAATGGGCTGGAATATCCTTTGGGAATTGTGGCAATTGAATGGGCGGAGAGATTGGTACAAAAGCCGCCAACTTATTTACAATTATGTTTAACTTACAAAAACGAGCAGCGACAAGTAGAAATTTTTAATTTTGGCGTAGCGCTCGAATTAAACGAATTTTTGCAAAAATAACTATGTCTTTTTATGCCCAATTAGTAACTATTACGATTATTCAATTAGTAGCAATTATGAGTCCTGGACCCGATTTTGCTATTATCTGTCGCAATAGTTTAGTCTATTCTCGCCGTACTGGTATTTATTCGGCTTTGGGCATATCGCTCGGAATTTTAGTTCACCTAACCTATACCCTGGTTGGAATTGGGTTAATTATTGCTAAGTCAATCGTTCTATTTTCCACGCTCAAACTTTTAGGGGCAGCTTATTTAATTTACATTGGTTATAAATCGTTAAAAGCTAAACCGAGTAGAGAGATCGCAGCGCTAAAATCTAAACAAGATCTAAATAGACTAGAAGCGGTAAAAATTGGCTTTATAACTAATATACTTAATCCAAAAGTTACTTTATTTTTCTTTAGTTTGTTTACCCAAGTCATTAGCCCCTCTACGCCTGCAAGCCTAAGAGCGCTTTATGGATTGCAGATGTTTGTCTTTACATTAGGCTGGTTTACCTTATTAGCAGTAGCAATTTCTCATCCCATCATTAAAAATCGGTTTTTATCTGTATCTCACTATGTAGAAAAAACTATGGGAGTAATTTTAATCGCGTTAGGCATAAAAGTTGCCCTAGAAAGTGCAAAATATTAGTTATCGGCAAACTTTAAAGCTTCCCCTCGCACTTCTGTATTTACTTTCCCATTTTCGTAGACAATTTGACCGCCCACAATAGTCATTACCGCCCACCCGGTAAGATTCCAACCCTCAAAAGGACTCCAGCCGCACTTAGTTAATAGTTCCTCGCGTACAACGGGGCGATAAGCATTCAAGTCTACCAATACTAAGTCTGCATCATAGCCAGGAGAAATCGCACCTTTATTAGCAATTCCATAGCCCTTCGCTACGGCGGTAGACATCCAATTGGCTACTTGGGCTACTGTACAACGCCCCTCCATTGCCGCCGTTAGCATCAAAGGCAGCGATGTTTCCACCCCAGGCATTCCTGACGGCGTAAGGGGGTATTCTTGGGCTTTTTCCTCTAAAGTATGGGGGGCGTGATCGGTAGCAATAAAGTCTATAACTCCATCGAGTAAAGCTTGCCAGAGAACTTCGTTGTCATGGGGCGACTTCAAGGGCGGATTCATCTGCGCCCAAGTGCCGATGGTGTCGTAAGCATTAGTATTTAATAGCAAGTGCTGGGGGGTGACTTCTGCTGTCACCCAGCTTGGTTTATCTTGACGCAAAAACTCGGCTTCTTCTGCCGTGGACATATGCAAAATATGCAGGCGGCGTTGGTACTTGTTAGCGAGTTTTACAGCTAATTGGGTAGCAAGTATTGCGGTTTGATTGTCTTGAATTTGCGAATGAATTTTGGGATCGTGGTTGCCAGCAAATTGCGCTCGCCTTTGCTCAATTCTGGCACGATCTTCAGCATGGACTGCAATTAAGCGCTTTCCACGCGCAAAAATCGCCTCTAACGCCGCTTCCGTATCTACCAATAACGGCCCGTGCATCGAACCCATAAAAATTTTGATGCCTGGCGTGGGATGAGCGGTTAGCAAATCTGGTAAATTTTCGGCAGTAGCACCAATAAAAAAACCATAATTAACTACGCACTTTTGCGCCGCCCGTTGCAGCTTGTCGTCGAGCGCCGCCTGAGTGATGGTTAACGGGCGCGTGTTGGGCATTTCTAAAAAAGACGTTACTCCACCCTTGGCACAGGCACAACTAGCGGTAAACAAGTCTTCTTTGTGTTCTAAACCAGGTTCGCGAAAGTGTACCTGGGGGTCAATAACTCCGGGCAACAAAGTTTTGCCTGTTGCGTCTATCTCTTTAACACCTGGAGCAGTAATTTCTGGAGCAACTTGGACAATGGAGCGATCGCGTACCAGCACATCTCCAACTAAAAATTCTTCATCAGGGAGCAAAATTGTGGCATGGCGGATAAGTAAGCTGGAATTAGGAGACATGGCAGTATTTGGCAGGTAAAAAATTGAAACAAATTCAAAAGCTAGGTTTTTTGGGCGGCGATCGCCCCAAAATCACCCTATTCTACCGAGAAAACTTTAAACTTAATATAGTAGAGTCTCTAGGAAAAATTGAGTCAAAAATCCTTACATAAACTATTAAATATATATGTCGCGCGAGTCAAAGCAAGTGTCTGATAACAAGTCGCAAAAAGAGCGTGAAGGTTCATGGCTGGGCGAACTCGGTAGAACGATCGCCCTCAGTATTATTCTTTCATTAGGGATACGCACCTTCGTCGCTGAAGCACGTTGGATTCCTACAGGCTCTATGCTACCAACTCTACAAATCAATGACAAATTGATTATTGATAAAGTAAGTTATCGCCTCCAAGCACCTCAAAGAGGAGATATTGTCGTATTTATGCCGCCCAACAGCGCCAAAGTTTGTTCGCAACTTGTGCCTCCAGTTCCGGAAGGAGAAGCGGTAGATCCTTGGCATCCCGACCCCAATAAGTCAGAAATTCCTCAAATTAAGGATGCTTATATTAAGCGGTTGATTGGCTTACCAGGAGACAAAATCCAAGTAACCCAAGGGCGAGTTTTCATCAACGATCGCCCTTTATCGGAAGCATATATTGCGGATGCGCCCAATTACGAATTAGGGCCAATTACCGTCCCGCAAAACTCTTACTTAATGCTGGGTGATAATCGCAACAATAGTTGCGATAGTCATATGTGGGGTTTTGTCCCAAGAAACCAAATCATTGGTCGCGCTGTAGTGCGCTTTTGGCCGCCAAATCGCTTAGGAGAAGTAGATTAAGGCAGCTTATTCACCCAAGTTTGCACCACGCGCCCAGTAATTTTTTGCCCTAGCCAAGGAGTATTAGTCGCCAGAGATTTCAAGGTGCGTGGTTCTACAAGCCAGGATTGCTGCGGCGCAAATAAGGTAAGTTCGGCAGGGTTACCAGGACAAATTTCTTTGATAGTTTGTTGCAAACACGTAGCTGGATTAAGGCTAAGACAGCGCCATAATTCCAAAGCTGACCAGTGACCGTTTTCTACCAAACACTGCCACAGTAAACCTAAAGCTAGTTCAAACCCAATTACTCCTGGCGGTGCTTCGGCAAAGGCAACGGTTTTTTCTTCGTAGGTATAGGGAGCTAAATCGAGGGAAATCGCATCTATTACTCCCAAACGTAGCGCTTTTTGTAATGCCGTGCGATCGCGCGGGTTGCCCAAAGGTGGTTCGAGGCGCAAGTTGGGATCGTAGTTGTAATGCGACTTAGTATCGAGTAATAAGTGCATCCAGCTAGTGCTGGCGGTAATCGGCAAACCTTGAGCTTTAGCGCGTTCAATTAGCTGGACGCTACGAACCGTAGAAACGCGCATCATATGCACCGGAGTACCAATTGCTGCAACTAGCTCAATTACTGCCGCAATTGCCGTTGTTTCAGAGAAGTCGGGATTCCCTGGCAAACCTAAAATAATCGAGTCTGTGCCTTCGCGCATCACCCCATTACCTGTCAATTGGCGATCGCAACACCACAGCGCCACAGGCTTATTAAGCGGCTTTAAATACTCCAGCAACCGCCTCAGCAGTGCCAAGTTTTGCAGGGGCTTACCATCCGCAAAACCCACCGCTCCAGTGGCAAGTTCAGCAAGCTCGGTCATTTGCTGCCCTTGGACACCAAGGGTTAATGCTCCCCAAACATACATTTTAGGTAAGCGACCGCTTAGTTCTCGCCTTTTTTGCTCTATTCCGGCGATCGCGGCGGGATTATCCAAGCTGGGCATGGTGTCGGGTAAAATACACAGCCGTGTAAAACCTCCCGCCGCCGCCGCTTCTAGCATTGATGACAAAGTTTCCCTAGTTTCAAAACCAGGTTCCCCGGAGTGACTGTATAAATCTACTAGCACACTCCCCAAGACCAAACCGCGACAATCGCGCACTTGAGTATCCCTAGACCACTGGGTAATATTGTCTTGTACTGCCTTAATTACACCATCACAAATCTCCACATCAGCAACGCGATCGGTATTGGCAACGGGATCTATTACCCGGACTTGTTGTAGCAATTCGCTTGTCATAATTGCTATCAGCTTTTTACTGGTTAAATTTCACAATGCACCCGCCGCAGTTTTATCCAATACACCACCGCCTAAATGAGTTGTGATATTCATTGCTTGTAAAACAGGTAAACCATCCAAGCCTTGAGGATAATCAATTACACTCACCGCGCCATTACCTTGACGGAAGTTCCAGAAATATTTGTTATCTAAGCCTAAAATATGGCAGAGCAACACTTTATTAGTCGCATCGTGAGCAACGACTAAGCCTATCTGCAACTGCTGATTAAGGGCGGAAGTAACAATTTGCTGCCAAGACTCGATACTGCGATCGCGTACTTGCTCTAGATTCTCTCCTTCGGGCATTTGTACCTCCTGCGGTACAGTCCGCCAACGCTCCAATTCTCCGGGATAGGTTTGCTCTATTTCTGTTTCTAATTTGCCTTCCCAAAGTCCGTGACCAATTTCTCTTAAGCCATCAAGCAGTTGCAATTCAATATGGGGGTGAGATTGCAAAATAATTTCGGCGGTTTCTTTGGGACGTAGCATTGGGCTACTAAAAGCAAAATCAAACTTTATATCCTTGAGAAACTCCTGGGCTTTGCGAGATTGCGATCGCCCATTATCGTTTAAAGGCACATCTATTTGTCCTTGAAACTTAGTTTGGCGATTCCACTCGGTTTCGCCGTGACGTACCAGCAATAATCTCGTGCCATGATGATTTGGGCGCAGCGAGGGCAAAACTTCGCCCAAATGCCCGGTTTGGTTCATTGATTCTAGCTGGACGCTTTGCCCCAAATTTCCAGCAAAATTGAGGACGCTGATGCCACAGTTAGATTGCTGAAGGCTGTGGTAGCGATTGGGGGCAATTCCTAGCGCTGTGCTGATTAAAGCTCTATTAATGCCATTATGCCCCACAATCAAAATGGTTTCCCCATCGTGGCGGGATAATATTTCTTGCCAAAACTGTCGTGCTTGTTCGTACAGGGCTAAAACTGGAAAATATTTTTTTTCTCCACCATCTTCTTGGGGTACAAGCATCATAAATTCGTCGGGATGCTGCTTCCACAAACGATAGTCTTGAGCCAAGTTGTCTTTAACCTCTTGAGAGCGCATCCCTTCCCATAGAGGTAAATCAATTTCCCTTAAGTTATCAATAGTTTGGGTTTGGGCAGGAGTTACTAAACACTGTCCAATAACTTCCGCCGTTGTTTTTGCTCGTTTTAAAGGACTTGTATAAATAGCGGCAAAATTAAGGTGACTTAGAGCCGTACCCGTTTTTAAGGCATCATCACGACCTTTTTGAGTCAAAGTTGAAACATCACTGCGCCCTTGGATGCGCCGCTCGGTGTTATAGCTGCTTTGACCGTGGCGTACAACGATCGCGCGAGTAGTCAATCTTTTTCTCCTCTCATAGCCTTACAAACTGCTGCGCTAAACGCAAGACAAATCAGCGTCATTCTACCAGAGAGTCAGCTTGCTGCTCAATTTTTTTCTAGTCAATAGAATCCAAGGGCAAAAATGCGATAATGCAATTTGTGGCGACTTTATTAAAGTAATTCAAGATTCATGACGATTAAGCGGTTGATTTTAAGTTTGCTTACTTTAGCAATAATTTTCTTGGCTGGAAGCGCCTTATGGTCAAGTTGGCAGCAGCCCCAAATTCAAAGCCGCTTGGAACTATACCAGACTAATTTATTGCTTCGCGCCCAACAGTTGCCCGCCCAAAGCGCCGATCCCAATCTGACTAAAGCTAGTAAAACACTTTTGGGCGAAAATCCTCTACAAGCAGCAACTAAGCAATATCTTGACGCGCAAAAATCCGCCCAAGCGAATTTAGATAAAGCTCAAAATCAACTGGCGCAACTAGCAGAAAAACCTCGCAACACTCCTGCACCGCCCAAGCCTGATTCGCAGCTTGCCCCAATTACCGATACTTCCCGCTTATCGCAGCAAAAACAATTACTTCAATCTGTTGCTCAAATCCAAAAATTAATTGCTGAACTCAATTTACGCCTAGGGATTCTCCAAGTACAACAAAAACAAATTAAACCCGCAGCGCAAACATGGCTTAATGTTATTAATTCGCCCCTGCAAGACAAATCTTTACCCGCTACAGCAACAGTTTTAACAGGATTATGGAGCGAACCTCCCCAACTACTTCCTGATGCTGAAGCCTTAATTCAAGCCAACTTAGAAGGTTGGTTTCAAGGACGCGCTCTATCTCAACTCTACGAACTACAACAGCGCCCAGATGAAAAAGTTGCTCTCCAAGTAAAAGAAAAAGAGCAAGCAGAGGAAGCATTATTAAAACTAGCGATTATCAGTAGTATCCCTGCCCTAACGGGCTTAATAGGCTTGTCCTTATTAATTTATTTGTTCATCAATCGCTTGATAAAAGGCAAAGAATCTGTATTTTCTCAAAATGGTGATGTTGCTTGGTCAACACCTTGGGATTGGGAAATAGTATGGCAAGTATTTATAGTCGGCTTTTTCTTGATGGGGCAAATAATTGTCCCGCTCATATTTTCTGTATTCCAAATTAAGCCAGGAGTTGCTAGTGTCAGAGTTCAAGCTTTATATACTTTAGCAACTTACCTGTTTCTAGCCTTCGGTGCTGTTACAGTGCTGTATTTGTCTATCAAGAAATTTTTACCTTTACCTCCAGGCTGGTTTCGCTTCAAAGTAAAAGGCAATTGGTTTTTGTGGGGGCTAGGAGGCTATTGCGCGGCATTGCCTTTAGTTGTAGTTGTATCCCTGCTCAATCAACAACTATGGAATGGACAAGGTGGCAGCAATCCTTTACTTTCTTTGGTTTTAGAGGGGCAAGATCGAGTCGCTCTTGCTGTATTCTTCCTTACAGCCGCCGTCGCCGCCCCCCTATTTGAGGAGTTCTTGTTTAGAGGTTTTTTATTACCTTCCTTAACTCGTTACTTTTCGCTCTGGCAAGCTATTTTAATTAGTGCTTTCCTATTTGCTATTGCTCACTTGAGCTTATCTGAAGTTCTGCCACTAATGGTTTTGGGAGTAGTGTTAGGATTTGTATATACGCGATCGCGCAATCTTCTTGCTCCTATATTGCTTCACAGTCTTTGGAATAGCGGTACTCTAGTCAGTCTATTTATTTTGGGTAGTAGCTCTAGTTGATAATTGCTACATAAATCAATAAAATTGAATAACACTATATAGCTTTACTTCTTTTTATAGATACAACTACAAAATGATTAAGCTTCAATGTGTAGTTAACAGTAAATAAAACTTTTCTTCTAAGTTAAGTAAAGCCTTGTATAAATAAAAACAAACTTAAGAAACATCGTAGTTAAGTTCAAGCGAAGCGTCACAATCAGTAAGCAATTGTTAAAAAATACATGGTCGAAGGGGGGTGCAAAATGTTTACAAAAACTCTAAAACAGGTTTCTAAACCGATGCTAGGCAGAATGCTACTTCGTAAAGGATTGATTTCGACAACCGAGTTACAAGAAGCTTTGGTCTCTCAAAACCAAAGTGGTAAAAAGTTGGGTGAAGTATTACTAGAAAAGAAATTAGTTTCGTCGGATAAACTCAATCGAGCGTTATCCGAACAAAATATTCGTTTAGGTGAGATGTTCGTTGCAGAAAATTTAATATCTCAAGAGCAACTCAATCAAGTGTTGGCGGAACAATATTTGAAAAACAAAAAGTTAGGAGAGCTACTGTTAGAGAGAAAGCTAATTACTATAGAACAATTAGACAAAACCCTAAGAAAGCAATATTGGCAAAAGAATGGATTTTGGCTAATTTCTTAATCGGCTGACATTCTTAAGAAACTTTAAACACAACTTAATAACTCACAAACCAAAAAACTACTTGCTATATCAGGTAGTTTTTTATTTATAGTCAATCTTCTATTGCTTAAACGTACCTAAAACATACCTAAAACAAGAGTTGCTGGCAAATTAGTTAAGCCTAAACTACTCGCTCGTAAGTACAGAAACGCTAAAGTAAATAAGGATTAAGATGTCGTAACAAGTTTCCCAATATGCCCCTTGCCCCAACTGCGTCAAACTTAACGTCCCAAGAGCAATCTGCGAGCAAGACGATTACCCTAGATATTACAGGGATGAAGTGTGGCGGTTGTGTTAAAACCGTAGAAAAACAACTGGCGCAGCATCCAGGAGCGATCGCAAGTTGTGTAAACTTAGTTACAGAAGTCGCTGTAGTAGAGTGTCAAAACAGCGTCGAGCCGCAGGAACTAGCCGAACTTTTGACGGCGGCGGGGTTTCCCACCAAAGCTCGTAATGCTACGACAGGCGAGACACCGACAATAGAAGATTTTAGCGAACGACAGCAACGCGAATCACGTTCAGCGTTAAAGCAATTACTTTTAGCTTCATTACTACTAATTCTTTCCAGCTTAGGGCATCTGCCAGAAAGTTTATTAACGCTACCTGTATTAAAAAATATTTGGTTGCATTGGGGACTTGCAACTATTACTCTCCTTATCCCCGGAAGACCGATTTTAGTTGAAGGTTGGCGCGGCTGGCGACGCAATGCGCCAAATATGAATACGTTGGTAGCGCTAGGAACTCTAACAGCCTATATCACGAGTGTCGTGGCTTTATTATTTCCTCCCTTGGGCTGGGAATGCTTCTTCGATGAGCCAGTCATGTTATTGGGCTTTATATTGCTAGGTAGAACCCTAGAAAAACAAGCCAAAGGTCAAGCCGCCGCCGCCTTTAGGCAATTATTAGCACTGCAACCACAATTAGCAAGATTAATAACCCCGCAAGGGATATCTATAGATAATAATTTTCACTCCTCTTCTAGCGTAGAAATTCCTGCGACTCAAGTGCGAGTAGGAGAATGGATACAGGTACTACCAGGGGAAAAAATCCCTGTAGATGGTGAAGTAGTAGCAGGGCGCACAACGGTAGATGAATCTATGCTCACTGGAGAGCCATTTCCGGTAATCAAGCAGCTAGGAGATACCGTTACCGCCGGGACATTGAATCAGTCAAGCGCTTTTGCATTGCAGGCAACTCGTACCGGAGCAGACACGACTTTAGCGCAAATAGTAGCTTTGGTAGAAGCTGCCCAAACTCGCAAAGCTCCAGTCCAAAAACTAGCCGATACTGTAGCAGGTTACTTTACTTACGGAGTATTGACAGCAGCAATATTAACTTTCTTATTTTGGTACTTTGTTGGTACGCACCTTTGGTCAGAGGTATTGTTACCTGGGCAGATGAGCAGTCACGATATGTCACTCCACGCTCAGCATCTAGCCAATGCTCAGTTGCTTCAACCTTCGCCACTACTATTGAGCTTGAAACTAGCTATAGCGGTGCTAGTAGTAGCTTGTCCTTGTGCGATGGGACTTGCTACACCCACAGCGATTTTAGTTGGTACGGGAGTCGGAGCGCAAAAGGGATTGTTGATTAAAGGAGGAGATGTTCTAGAACGAGTACATCAGCTAGATACAGTAGTTTTTGATAAAACTGGTACTCTAACTAGCGGTCATCCTACTATTACTGATGTAGTAGTTATTGGTCACGATTCTAATTTGTTAGTATCCCAAAGCGAACTACTGCAACTAGCCGCCGTTGTGGAAAGCGGTACTTGTCACCCTTTAGCAACCGCAATTGTCCAAGCAGCTAAAGAACAAAATTTATCTATCCCTACGGCAAAAGACTTCTATACCGAGCCAGGATTAGGAGTATCGGCGGTGGTAGAAGAAAAACAAGTTTTACTAGGTAACTACCAGTGGCTAAGTCAGAATAACGTTATTATTAGCGAACAAGAGCGATCGCAAAGTTTAACTTTGGCTGCTAACGGAAAAACTGTAGTATTTGTTGCTCATAACGGTGTCCTACTCGGATTAATAGCGGCGAGCGACACGCTAAGGGCTGAGGCTCATCGCACTGTTGAACAGTTGCGCTCAATGAATCTAAAAGTCATGCTGTTGAGCGGAGACACGATAGCCGCCGCCGAGGTATTGGGCGCGCAGATAGGACTAAGCAAAGCCGATATTATTGCTGAAGTTCTTCCTGCCGGAAAAGCCCAAGCAATCCAACAACTCCAAGCTCAAAATCATCATGTGGCAATGGTAGGAGACGGTATCAACGATGCTCCAGCCCTATCTCAAGCAGACGTTGGTATTGCCCTCAAAGCAGGTACAGAAGTAGCAATGGAAGCTGCCCAAATTGTTCTAATGCGCGATTCTTTAGCAGATGTTGTTGCCGCTATCGAGCTTAGTCGAGCAACTTTTCAAAAAATTCGCCAAAATCTGTTCTGGGCATTTGCTTACAATACTCTAGGTATTCCCATTGCTGCGGGTTTACTACTACCTAGTTTTGGTTTTGTGCTTAATCCTGCCGCCGCCGGGGCATTGATGGCATTTAGCTCTGTTAGCGTAGTTACAAATTCTTTGTTATTGCGTCGATTCAGCCAACGCCCTATTTAGTCCTAAAAATCAATAATCCTTCGACACAGGGGAGGATTATTGATTTTGCACGACACGCCATGAGTGTTCTGTGCAATACCCCACAAAAAGCTATCCGCTCCTACCAAGGTTAGTTAACCTTATGTAGGAGCGGTGTAGTGGATCTTCAAGTTGAAACCAGACTGCCGGAAGGAACTCCAAGCAAGCCTAAGCTTTATTTAGAGAACAGCCCCGGCGCGCAGCCGGCTCATTTCAACTTGATGACCCAAGGATATACTACTTTCTATCATGGGCATCACCTCCTTGTTGCCTTTACGGCGTAAATCTCAAAGGGACAAAGCTTGTTGCTTTGGGTGTTTGTCACCTTCAATTAATATAACACAATGTTTTGTAATTGTTGGCTGAAAAAAGAAAAACCCCTACTTTTTAATAGGGGTTTATTTTTATGCCTTATTTCAATCCAAATCAATTTAGAGAGCGTTACCGCGAGGCAATACTTCTTCAGGGAATTGGAATTGTTCGTGAGGCTGATCTTGAGGAGCCATCCAAGCGCGGATGCCCTCGTTCAGCAGAATGTTTTTGGTGTAAAAAGTCTCAAACTCTGGGTCTTCCGCCGCCCGTAATTCTTGGC